>JAYUXQ010001332.1:0-15392 GCA_043752905.1 Nannocystis sp.
GTCTCGCCGAACACCGCCTCGTAGCGCTGGCAGAACTCCGCGTTGACGATCCCCTCCTCCGCGTCCGCCAGCAGCTCCGGACGGATCCCACGCACGACATGCACCGCGACCTCGCCCGCGTGATGGATGACCGTCATGCCGTCGAAGCCGATGTCGAAGAACCCGCCGATCAGCTCGACCGTCGCGCCCGACACCGACACCGTGTCGGGCCGACCGGCCCGCTGGACCTGCGCGGCCACGCTGACCGTGTCGCCCCACAGGTCGAACACCTGCCGCCGCGCCCCGAGCACGCCGGTGATGCACGGCCCCGAGTGCAGGCCGAGGCGAAAGCTCCACTCCCACTCGTCGACCACCGGCCCGGGCCGCGCCGCGATCGCCCGCGCGACCCTCAGCGCCGCCAGCGTCGCGTCGACCGCGTGCGCTGCACGCCGATGCGGCACCCCGGCCACGCCCATGTACGCGTCACCGAGCGTCTTGACCTTCTCGACCCCGAACGCCGCCGTGACCTGATCGAACAGCGAGAAATAAAAGTCGAGCTGCTTCAAACAACTCACGGGATCGACCCGCGCCGCCAGCCGCGAGAACTGCACCGCGTCGATGAACATGATCGTCGACTCGCGGTACGCCTTGGGCTGCAGCGTCCGCGTCGCGATCTCGTCCGCGACCGCGGCTGGCATCACGTTGAGCAGCACCTGCTTGTCCTGCAGGCTCGTCTTCGCCAGCCGCCCCGCGATCGCGTCGCCCGCCTGCCACGCGCTCCCGCTGACCAGGTACGCGCCGTCCGGCAACGCCAGCGCGCGCCACGGCCCCTGCGCTGCGACCAATGCCGCCGGCTCGGCCGCCCCGCACAGCCGCGCCAGGGACCTGTCCGAAGGTTCATGCCCCGCGAGCCAGGCCCGCGACGGCGCATCGGCCCCCTCGAGCCCTCCCTCCGCGTCGACGCGCAGCAGCACCGGGGTCAGCAGCTCAAGCAAACTCGGCATGGACTTCTCCTGGACGACCCGTACTTTGCCACGGATCGACCCTCGTCGTCGGGTCGCGCGCCCGGGGTGTGACCGGGCGCGCACGCCCGGCGTCGCTCCGGCTCAGACCTCGGACACGTTCTCGAGCGAGGTGCGGGCCGCGACCGCCGGCTCATCGAGGTTGAGCAAGATCGGCAGCGTCTCCTGCTGCCAGTCGTCCTCCTCGAGCCGCCGCACCAGCACGGGCCCGGTGGTCGCCGCGTAGACGATCTCGATGATGTCCATGATGATGTAGAAGCCGTTCGAGTTGCAGAACTCGAGCTCGGTGAAGTCCAGGGTCGTCGCCTCGACCGTGCGACCCGGCAAGATGTGGCGCAGCTCGGTGAGCAGGTCGCCGAGGTGGCGCGCCGGGTTGTCGACGCGGACCACCCCGCTAAATGTCACGAATAGCGAGCTGGCGTCCTCGCGCACCACGCAGTGGAACACGCTCGCGCCGCCATCCATGATCTCGCCATAGGTGAGGATGTTCATGTTTTACCTCGCAGCGGGAACGCTGCATACACCGTCAGGTGCTCCTGCTCGTAGCTCGCCTCCAGCTGGAAGCGGTTCTCCGAGACCAGCCGGAGCAGGCCGAGCCCGCCCTTGAGCTGGTCGGCCCGGCGGGCCCGGAGGGTCTCACCGAGCAGGCGCTTCGGGTCGGCGGCCTGCGCGAGGGCGTCGACGCGGGCGCGCACCGCCTCGTATTGGTCCGGCGTCGCCTTGTTGCGCACCTGCACCGCGAGCGCGTCACCATCGACGCGCATCTCGAGTGAGAGCTCGCTGGTCGGGTCGACGACGTTCTCGAGCACGTTCTGGATCAGCTCCGTCACGGCGACATTGGCCTTCTTGACGATCAAGGGCGGGTAGAACATCGCCAGCAGCGCCGGCAGCGACTCGCCGAGCAGGGTCGCCAAGTTGCCGCGGATGTCGCCGAGAGGGGCGACCCGCAGGGACACACCGACGCGCGTGCTCGGGCCGGCATCGGTCACACGACCCGCCTTCGCAGCAAGATGAGCGTGATGTCGTCGCTGTCGCTGCGACGAAACTCGCGGTAGTCGTCGACGCAGCGGTCGAGGATGTCGGCGATCGGCTCCGAGGCGTGGGCGCACAGCAGGTCGTTGAGGCGGCGCGAGCCGTAGTCCTGGCCCTCCGCGTTCTGGCCCTCCGCCATGCCGTCCGTGTACAGCGCGAGCAGGTCACCGGCGTAGAACGACAGCTCGAACTCGGTGTACGGACGGCGCCGTAGACCGATGTAAGGGTCGCCCTTGCTGAAGTTGTGGATCTCGCCGCCACGCACGAGGACCCCGTAGCCTCCGCCGCAAACGTAGCGGATCGACGACTCCGCGAAAACCACAAAGTTGACCGTGGCATAACGCCGGACCACGCGCAGGAAGTCGAGCGAGGCCGCGTTGACGCGCTCGACGATGTCCTTGGGTCGCTCGACCTGCTCCATCGTCTGCATGAACTGCGCCTTGAGGAACGCCATGATCAGCGCCGCCGAGACCCCGTGCCCCGAGATGTCGAACAGGCCGATCGCGTACGCGCCCGCGCGGGTGCGAAAGAAGTCGTAGTAGTCGCCGCCGACCTCGGTCAACTGCTTGTGATAGACCGCCAGCTCGAGCTGCGCGAGCATGTCCGGGAACTGCTCCGGCAGCAGCGCGTGCTGGACCTGCTGGGCGATCTCGAGGTCCTGGCGGATCGTCTGGTACGCGCGCGCGAGCTCTCGCTCCTGCTCGTCGAGCTTCTCGTACGCCGTCTTGAGCGTGTCGTTGGTCGCCTGCCAAAACGACGTGTCGCGCTCGACCTGCTTGCGCAGGCCCTTGTACTTCCAGAACAGGCGCTCGAGCTCGACGCGGGACAGCGCGTGAACCTCGCTCACGTCGCCTTGCTCGAGAATGTCTTCCAGGCATGCCATGCGTGCGGTCCTTCGCGGGAGCGGTTCGTGTGCCTCGAGGCTCAGTGAAATTCGACGACCAGCAGATCGGGGTCGCCGTCATTATGAACGTCGACGTAGTCGAGGTCACCCGGCGCGAGCAGCCCGCCGATGAGCACGCCGCTCTCGATCTTGCGGTGAAACGGCGTGGTCGAGTGGATGACCGCACGGCCGGCGGCGGCGTCGAACTCGCGCAGGTCGAATGACCCCACCAGCGCCTGCGGGCCGCGGATGACGCTGACGATGCCGGTGCTGCCGGTCTGGAAGTGCAGGAAGTCGACGCCGCGGCGCACGACCTCGCGGCCGGGGCCGTGGTGGTACCACAACGTCATCATCTCGATGCCGAGCTTGAGCCGGATCGGGTCGATCTGCGAGTACGTCGCGCCGATCAGCTGCTCGAGCTGGAACCACCGGCGCAGCGGGTACCACTGACCCACGTCGAGGTCGCGCAGCAGGTCGTTGACCTCGCGGCCGGCGACGATGTTGAGGTTGATGCAGGCCTGGGCGAAGCCCGCCATCAGGGTCCCGTGGACCATCGGTTCGACGTCGGGGCTGGCGTTCATGAGGGCTCCGGGGTGTAGTAGGCGAACACGGCGATCAACGCCTGGTCGCAGTACCCGAGGCGCACCAAACCCTCGCGCTCGGTCGCCCAGCAGTAGTCGGGCAGCGCGATGTCCAGCCTGATCACAGGGTGCGCCTTGAAGCCCGCCTTGGTCAACCGCAGCAGCCACGACTCGTAGGGCTCGTGGCGCTCACAGCGAAACGTGTCGCTGGTGCCGAGGATGTCGCGGACCTCGCGACCGAAGAATTTATCCTTGATCGCCAGCTTCTCGCGCGGCGACGCGTCGCTGCGGTCGACGAGGTCGAACACCGCGCCGAAGTGCTGCCAACAGCTGTGGACCCGCTTCGTCAGCAGCTCGGTGTCGTGATTGGCGTTGGGCTCGACCATCGTGAACACCCGCGGCCGCAGCCCGGCCAGCCGGCGCAGCAGGTCCGTGCGCGCCTGTTGGTCATTGGGCGGGTGGGTCGTGTGGTGCAGCGTGTACGCGGCGTTGATCACCACGCCATCGACCGCGCCGATCGTGTGCTGTAACGCGGCCGGCTCCCAGCGCTCGATGAGCCCGCGCAGCTGGGCGATCTCGACCGTGAAGGGCAGTCCAGGCAGCATCGAGACGGCCGCCTCGATCGCGGACTTCGCCTCGGCGAGGTTGCCCGCGCTCGGGTCGAGGGCGACGATACGCAGGCGTCGCAGCGCCCCGGGATCGGCCGCGAGCGTGCGCAGGATCGTGACCACCTGCGCGCCCTTGCCGATGCCGATGTCGAGCAGCGCCGCGCTCGGGAGCCGGCGCAGCGCGTGGACCAGGTACTGGTTGGCGATCGCGTAGGCCTGCGGCATCACCGGGATGGCCTTGCGCAGCAGGTCGAACAGGTCGATCTGCGGGAGCTCGAAGGACTGGAGGTAGATGTTCTTGCCGTCGAGCAGCCGGCGGTCGAGGCGGTGCAGCAGCGCCTCGGCCACGATGTGCGAGAGCAGCCGCTCGTTCGGGACGTCCTCATCGACCTCCTCGAGCAGCTGGCCGGCGATCACGGGACCCACCAGCTGTTCGCGGTGGCGACGAAGATCCTGGCACGCCGACAGGATGATCTTGTAGCGATCCTCGAAAATCATGTCGCTGTGGCCACCCACCGCCCCGCCCCGATGCCGCTCAAGGTCACACACCGCGCCGAGTCTTGGCAAGGTCAGCATGCACATGTCCCAAAAGACAGGAGAGACGGACGAGACGGACGAGACGGACGAGGCGGACGAGGCGGACGAGACGGACGAGACGGACGAGACGGCGGGCACAGCCGAGACAGCCGAGCCCCATGGCGAACCTCCGCGTTCGCGTGGAATCGAGCGCGCGCGAACCCGCACAGGACCCGGCCCCGTCGCCCGAACCGGCCCGGCTTGACTTCGCGGCCGTCCCGGCCCGAAATCCTTGCTCTCCGCGTTCACCGGCCGGCACTCTAACACCCTGGCACCGATCATGTCGCAGCCGTCGTCCGAGTCGCTCACGCAGCAGCGCGCCCCCCCGGGTCCCGCGGCCGCGGCCGAGTCGTCGCCGGTGGTCCGCGCGAGCTTCTCGATGCAGGGCTTCATGGCCGGCTGGATGCAGTGCCGCCACGTCGCGGATTATCTGGCCCGCTTCGCCGCCTCCGACCGCTTCGATCCGGAGCGACTGACCACGCGTCTGTCGACCTACCTCAACGAGGCGCTCGAGCTGGTGTTCCGCAGCGCCCCCGGCCCCGGCCAGCTCGTCGTCACGATCCACCGCCGACACGACCATCTGCAGGTCACCCTCGCCTGCCCCGTCACCGCCGACGATCGCATGCGCCGCAGCGTCCGCCGCGCGAGCGGGGCCGAGGCCGCCGCGAACTACCGGCGAGGCCTCGTCGATCTTCTACGACCCGCCGACGGTGGCCACGCCCCGCCAGCGCGCGAGGACCCGGACGCGTGGGAGGCCGACGCCGGCCTGCTCGAGCTGGTCGCGCTGCACGGCATCATACTCGCGCTCGATGATGATGATAACGCGGATGACGCGGATAACGCGGGTGACGCGGGTGACGCGGGTGACGAGGGTGACGCGGGTGACGGGGATACCGTGCGTGACGATGTGACGGTCGCGCTGCACATGACCATCCCGCATGAATGACGAGGCCGCCGATGGATCCCGCGCAGCCTTACAGCGTCCACTACCACGAGAACGACCAGGAGGTCGCGCTGGCCGGCTCGCTGCGCCCGCGCGACGCTGCGGACTTCGAGCCGGTGCGCGAGTGCCTGGTGCGCGTGGCGGCGGCGGTCAAGGGCACGCTGTACCTCAACCTCAAGCGCCTGCGCTACTGCAACCACCGGGCGTTCCTCGAGCTGGCGCGCTTCCTCGGGCACTGCCGCGACGAGCACCCCGAGCTGCGCCTCAAGCTGGTGATCTCGAGCGTGGTCCCGTGGGCCCCGATCCGCTTCGCGTACCTGACGGAGCTGTTCCCCAACGCGGTCGTCGAGCAGTACGACCGGGCGTTTTATCCCGGTCAGGGCGTGATCGAGAACGACCAGCTGATCCCCGTGCTGCGCGCCCAGACCAACATCGTCTGGGACCACGAGCGCGAGCTCCTGCGCCGCCACGGCCTGCGCCACGGCATGCGCGTCGCCGACATCTGCTGCGGGATCGGCGACTTCGCCGTGCTGCTGCACAAGGAGTTCAAGCCCGAGGTCATCGTCGCCGTCGACCACTCGCGCCCATTCCTCCAATACGCGATCCAGGTCGCCAGGGAGTTCGGGATCAACGACATCGAGTACCAGTACGGCGACGCCGCCGACCTGTTCCTCCCCGCCAACACCTTCGACTTCGTCACCTCGCGCCTGTCGCTGCAGATCTTCGATCAGCCTGGCCTCATCTTGCGCGAGCTGCTGCGGATCTGTAAGCCCGGCGGCCGCGTCTATCTCACCAACGAGATGATGAGCCACAACTACGGGTATCCGCGCCACGAGTCCGTCAGCTGGACCTACGCGCAGACGATGAAGATGTTCGCGACCCTCGGCATGGACCTCAGCATCGGCCCCAGAATGTACTCGCTGCTCACCGACATGGGCTTCGAGGACGTCCAGATGGAGCAGATCGGCATCACCAACGCCAACACCCTCGTCGAGGACTTCGTCCGCGTGATCGAGTCGTGGGAGGAGTACATCACCGGCGAGCTGTCGAACGCCACCGGCCAGCCGCGAGACATCGTCGAGCGCCTCAGGGCCGGCTTCCAGGACCACGTCTACGCCATCCGCAGTCGCCGGGGCTTCGCCATCTGGCCGATCTTCGTCGCCTCCGGCCGCAAGCCCGCCGCCACCCGCTGACACCCGCTGACACCCACCGTACACCCGCATATGCGCCCCCGAGCGCCCCAGCGCCGCGCCGACCTGTGTTACCGTGGGCGGCCCGGCCACTCTCCGAGACGACCGCCATGAACGAGCGCACCGATCGCATCGGAGACTTCAGGGACGACTGGCCGTCGACCGAGGGTGGCGGCGTGCGCGTGTCCGTCGTGTTCTACCCGGCCGACTTCGCCGTGCGGTGGAGCCAATGCAGCGCCACCGCCGACTTCTTCGCCGAGTACTTCGCCGCGGTCGAGGCCTGCCGCAGCGACGACCCCGCCGCCCGCGACGAGTTCATCGGCACGCTCAGCTACGTCGTCAACGAGCTGGTCGAGAACGCGGTCAAGTTCAGCGTCGGCGAGACCGTCGAGGTCACCGTCGGCGTCGAGGACGGTGAGCTCGCCGTGATGGCCGCCAACCAGATCCTCGCGTCGACGGCACCACCGCTGATGGAAAAATTCCGCGAGCTGCTCGCTGGCGACCCCCACGAGCTATTGTTCGCGCGCGTCGAGGCGAACGCGGAGGACCCCGAGGCCGGCGCCTCGGGCCTCGGGTTTTTGACGATGATGGCGGACTACGCCGCTCGCCTGGGCTGGCGCTTCGCCGCCGTCCACGACAACCCCCACAACGTGCTGCTCACGACGATGGCACGGCTAGAGGTCAGGAAGCCATGAGCGAATCGGAGATCAAGGGCCCCGGCTACCGGGTGTGGTTCGACGCGCAGGCCGCCACTGTGCACCTCGAGGGCTCGCTGCGCCTCGGCACCACCGAGTACGAGCCGATCGCCGCCCTCCTCAACTCGGTCATCGAACGCCGCCCCCCGGCGATCACCCTGCGCATGACGGACCTCGTGTTCCTCAACAGCTCCGGCATCAACACGCTCTACAAGTTCGCCATTGCGATCCGCAAGCTCGGCGACATCGCCGTCCACGTCCACGCCTCCTCCACCATCTCGTGGCAGAGCAAGTCCTTGCCCAACCTGCGCAAATTCTTGCCAGGGATCACCCTGACGATGAACTGAGCTCGTCGGGCGACATGAGCACCCAGGAGGAAGATCGCTGGCAGCGCGTGTGGGACGACCCGATGACGGCCGTCGAGATGCTGGCGGATCCGGGCGCCTTGAGCGACTTCGTGGCGCACGCCGCCGAGCTGCGCCGGGCGCATGCGGAGCTCGAGATGTTGCACGAGGCGACGCTCGAGCATGCCAGCGAGATCGAGGGGCTGCTCGCGGTCAAGATCGACGAGGTCGAGGCGCTGGTGGTCGACCTCGAGCTGCGCAACGGGTTCATCCGCGAGGTGTTCGGTCGCTACATCACCGATGACGTGGTCAACACGCTGCTCGCTTCACCGGCGGGGCTTCAGCTCGGCGGAGAGAAGCGCAAGATCACGATCTTGATCTCCGACGTGCGCGGGTTCTCGTCGCTGTGCGAGCGGCTGACGCCGGAGCAGGTGGTGGCGATCCTCAACATCTATCTCGGCGGGATGGCCGAGGTCATCGAGCTGTTCCGCGGGTCGATCAATGAATTCATCGGCGACGCGATCCTCGCGGTGTTCGGGGCGCCGATCGCCGCCGAGGACACCGCGGAGCGGGCGGTCGCCTGTGCGCTGGGGATGCAGCTGGCGATGGACGAGGTCAACGCGACCCTGCGCGCGCAGGGCCTGCCTGCGCTCGAGATGGGGATCGGCGTGCACACCGGCGAGGTCGTCGTCGGCAACATCGGCTCGCGCAAGCGGGCCAAGTACGGGGTCGTCGGCAGTCACGTCAACCTGACCAGCCGGATCGAGACGTACACCGTCGGCGGCCAGGTGCTGATCTCCGAGACGACCGCGGGCGAGCTCGGCGATCGTCTGCGTACGCGCCAGAGCTTCCAGGTCCAGCCCAAGGGCGCCCGCGAGGCGCTGACGATCTACGACGTCGTCGGCATCACCGGCACCTACGAGCTCACGCTGCCCGAAGTCCAGGCCGTGCGCCGCACGCTCGACCCTGGCGTCGCCGTGCACTTCACCGTGCTCGCGGGCAAGGACGCCTCGGGCGAGGCCCACCCGGCCGTCCTGGTCGGCCTCGACGACCGCGGCGAGGCCGAGCTGCGCGGCACGCCGGTGCCCGCGCTGCTCGCCAACATCAAACTCAAACTCGACGGCTTCACCGACGAAAGCGTGTACGCCAAGGTGCTCGACGTCTCGCCGGAGCAGGACAGCTTTCGCGTCCGCCTCGCCGCGGTGCCGCCCGCGCTGTCCGACGCGCTGGCCCGCCTGCCCTGGGTGCCCCGCTGACCGGGTCAGCGCGGCGACTTGCGCCGGTCCGGGGGGAGCAGCCGGGTGTCGGTGTTGTCGTCAGAACCGGACTCGACGGTGGCCGTCGCGCTGTCGCGCGATGTCGGGTCGGGCAGCGTGGTCTCCGCGCGCGCGTGAACGGGGTCGGAGAGGTCGGAGAGGTCGGAGAGGTCGATCATCACGCTCTCGCCGAGCATCGGCTCCGCCGGTGCTGGTGCCGGCCGGCCCGGGCGCTGGTTGAGCGGTGACATGCGCAGCGACGCGTCGGCCGTCTCGTGCGTGACGGGGCCGACCGCCGACGCGGACGGGCCCGAGCGGCTGCGAGTGCGACGCTCCTCCTCGACGCCGCCGAATCGGGTCGCCAGGGTGCGGATGAACGCGCCCATCCACGGCTTCATCGAGTCGAGCTCCTGCTCGATGACATCGCGGGTCACGACCACCAGCGATGCATCCGCGGTGACGACCACGCTGGCGGTGCGCGGCGACGCGGCGAAGATCGCGGTCTCGCCGAACATGTCGCCGGGGCCGAGCTGACGCAGGGGCACGCGATCGCCGTCGATCGTCTTGTAGACCTCGAGCTTGCCGGACACGACGATGTAGGCCGCGTCGCCGACCTCGCCCTGGCGGATGACGTGGGCGTCGCGGGGGAAGCGGACGGTCGCGAAGTTGCCGCCGCCTCGCATGAGCCGCAAGATCGCCAGCTTCATCTCGGCGACGCTGCGGTAGCGATCGTCGGGGCGCTTGGCGAGCGCCTTCATGACGATGCGCACCAGCTCCGCCGGGAACGTGTTCGGCGGCACCTCGGGCAGCTCGTCGGGCGCCGCGATGTCGCAGATCTGCGCGAGCATGATCCCCTCCATCGGGCTCTCGCTGTGGTAGGGCGCCCGTCCGGTCATGATCTCGTAGAGCAGCGCGCCCATCGAGAAGATGTCGCTGCGCTCGTCCATCGGGTCGCGACCGGCGCTGGCCTGCTCCGGCGACATGTACGACGGCGTCCCGAACACCAGGCCCTTGCTGTCCGCGGTCGCCAGCGGCGGCAGCGAGTCACGCACCCACTTGCGCGTGTCGACCCCGGGGCGCGGCGGCAGCAGCTGCGCCCCGCCCCAGTCCATCAGGTAGACCTGCCCGAACTCGCCGACCATCACGTTGGCCGACTTGATGTCGCAGTGCAGGACCCCGCGCGCGTGGGCGAAGCCGAGGGCATCGCAGATCTTGACGTAGATCTCGAGGAGGTTGAACAGGCGATCGAGGTCGCCGGTCGGGGCCCCGCCGATCAGCGCCTTGAGGCTCTGGCCCTCGACCAGCTTCATCGTGAAATAAAGCTGGCCCGTCGCGTCGCGCCCAAGCTCGTGGATCGGCACGATGTTCGGGTGGTCGAGCTGGCCAGTCACCTGCGCCTCGCGCAGGAACCCGTGGACCAGCATCATGTGCTCGCAGGTGCTCGCATGCATGGTCTTCGCCGCCATGCGCCGCTGCAGCGTCGCGTCGAAGGCCAGCCGCACCGCCCCCATGCCACCGCGCGCCAGCTCGCCCTGGAGCTGGAGCCGCTGCCCCGGGTCCGGCAGCGCCGCGACGATCAGCCGCTCGATGCGCTGCTCCTGACTCCGCGTGCCACCGTCGTCGATCAGCATGTCGACGAGCAGGTCGGTCCCTTCGGGCGGGGGCTTGGCGACCACCATGCGACGATACTACAGGCCCTGACCCCACGCGACCGCGGGCCTTCGCAGGAACCCTGGCTCAGGTGGCTCCGGTGGCTCAGGTGGCTCCGGTGGCTCCGGTGGCCCAGGCCGCGGCCGGGCCGGCGGTCGCCTCCGCGTGCAGCTCGAGCCCCGCCTCGAAGGCCAGCACCGTGGTCCGGTGGCCATCGTGCCAGTGGTGCACCTCGACATCGACCGTCAGGTGCATGCTGCCCGGGTTACGTCGGCTACGAAACCGGACCTCGGCGCTGGCGGTGATCGGCTCGCCGATCACCAGCTCGCCGAGCGCCCGCACGCGACCGACGCTGCGCACGATGACGGGCGCGTCGCGCAGCGCCTCGTGCTGGCCGAGCTCTGCCAGCACGCGATCGACGGCGACCGTGTTCGGGCACACCAACCCCCAGCGCGCGGGCGGTCCTGCGGGCGAGCGCGCGCTCCCGGCCGCGGTCGTCCCGGTCGACAGGCACTCCTCGCAGATGCCGATCACCTCCCCGAGAAAGCTCGACTCCACGTGTGCCGTCAGGTCCGACGGACGGATCGCGAATTCATGCGTCGTCAAGGTCCTGCCGACGCCAAGAGATCCCGGATCGTGCACAGTCATGCTTTGTCCCCCCTTCTCAAAACGATGGCGACGGTGCCTCCGTGATGCACGCGTCGCGCGGAGACAGCTTCGCTACACGCTCCGGTAGGCAAATTTCTGCCGATCTGCCGCCATTTCGTCCAGTTCCCGGCTCCACGCCAGATCCCGCGCAATGTGGGCACTTGCCGATGGGCCATACGTACGCAAAGCCGGGCCTGACCACAGCACAAATTCAGGTGATCTCCAGCAAGATCTCCGGCGTCGGCGCAAAAAGCCGGTGTGCCTGCAACGAGCGCGAGGCGGCCGTCGAACCCCGCGGTGCCCCTCGAACTCCTGTTTCCGCCGGTGTGTCTCGGTTGTCGCAGGCTCCTGCGTGGCGCGCCGGCCCTGCCCCTGTGCTCGCTGTGTCGCCCGGACCACCCGCCCCTGCCGGCGGCGCAACGCGTCGTCGGCGGCATCGAGGCCGTCCACGCCTACGCCGGGCCGCTCGCCCGCGCCGTGGCCGCGCTCAAATTCGAGGGCGCGCTCGAGCTGGCCGGGCCGCTCGGGGCCCTGCTGTCTGGCGCCGATCTCCTGCACGCCCGCTGGGATGCGGTCGTCCCGGTGCCCCTCCACCCGTGGCGGGCGTTCGTCCGCGGCTACAACCAGGCGGCGGTGCTGGCCCGCTGGACCCTGCACCACGGCGGCCTCGCGCGGTCCACTCTCCAGTGCGGCCTGCTCCGGCGCCGACGCGCCACGGCCCCGCAGACGGGCCAGGACGCGGCCGCGCGGCGTGACAACCTGCGGGGAGCCTTCACGGCCGGGCCCGCGGCTGCCGGGCTCCGGGTGCTCGTCCTCGACGACGTGACGACCACCGGCGCGACCCTCGGGGCCTGCCTGGACGCGCTGCGGGCGGCGGGCGCGGAGGAGGTGGCCGGGCTTGCCCTGCTGCGCGCGCTTGCGTAGCTTTGCCGTCCCCCGTGAGCAAGTCGCCGAAGATCCAGGATGGCCACGCGTTCGTGCAGCACCGCAAGGCGCTGTTCGAGTACGAGGTGCTCGAGCGTCACGAGGCGGGCATCGCCCTCATGGGCAGCGAGGTCAAGTCGATCCGCGACGGCAGGTGCAGCCTCGCCGAGGCGTATTGCCAGTTCAACGGCAGCGGCGAGCTGTTCCTCATCCAGGCGCACATCCACGAGTACCCGATGGCGCACTCGCGCAATCACCTCCCGCTGCGCCAGCGCAAGCTGTTGATGCACCGCAAGGAGCTCGACCACCTCGCCGACCTGGTCTCGAAGTCGGGCCTGACCCTCATCCCGCTCGACATGCACGCGCGCGCCGGCAAGATCAAGGTCGCCATGGCGCTGTGCCGCGGCAAGAAGACCTACGACAAACGAGCGGCGATCAAGGAGCGCGAGCAGAAGCGGGAGATCAGCCGGGCGATCCGGGAGCACAAGTGAACCCACCCCGGCTGCGCCTGGTGCAGCCCGGGTCGGCTGTCCCGGAGGACAGCCCGGACGACGCGGCGCGCGACGACCCCGAAGACCCCGAAGACCCCGAAGACCCCGACGCGGACGCTCCGGCGCTGCGGCTGATCTCGCCGCCTGTCGCCGAGTACAGGCCACCGAAGCACGCCCTCGCCGAGCTCGATGCGCTGCGGGTCTCACCGCCTGTCCTCGGGGACAGCCCGCCTCCCGGGCGACCCCTCGTCGAGCTCGAGCTGCGGCTGGTCTCGCCACCTGTCCCCGAGGACATGCCGCCCCCCGAGCACGCCCTCGCCGAGCTCGACGCGCTGCTGGCGGGCGCCCTCGACGACGTCGCCTGCCTGCGCCTCGCCGCGCTCGCCGTGCAGGTGCCCGGCCGCCAGCGTGTCGTCGCGGCCGCGCTCGGACAGCTCGCCAGCGCCGGAGCCATCCTTGCACTGCGCAGCCTCCCCCCTGCCGCCCCCGGGGTCCTCGACGCCCTGCTGCGCTGCTTCGGCCGCGGCGTGTGTGCCCCGCTCGCCCGCGCTCCTGTCCCCGGGGACAGCCCACTGCTCGCGCTCGACTTTCGCGGCTCGCGGGCCCGCGGCTTCCCGGACCTGGTCGCGCGCGGCCAGGCGATCGCCGGCCGCAGCGCCGCCGCCGAGTTCGCCGCGCTCGGGGTCGACGGCCGCCCGCACTACCGCCTGACCTTCTGGACAGGTCGGATCCCCGCCGCCGCCCTCGCAACCGGGCTGCGCGCCGCCCACCTCGACCTCGCGTGGCTGCATGGTCGCCTCGCCCGCCTGCGTGGCAGTCGACTGTGGCTCGGCGGCTGGCGCTTCGACGCCGACGACCCGCTCGGCCCGGCGGTGCAGGCCCACCTGCTCCAGGCCTGGCTGCGTCACGCGGAGCAGGCCCCGTGATCTCGGCGCTCGCCGGCCCGGCCCGCAGCCTCCGCGCCGGCGCCCGCGGCCTGCTGCTGCGCGGCGACGACGAGGCCCGCGCCGTTCGCCTCCTGGAGGAGCTGGGCGCCGCGCTCGGCTGGCCGGTGCACACCTGGAGCGTCACCAGCGGCATCGACGGCAAGGGCGCCCCGGTCCCGCTCGCCGCCCTGTTGCGTGAGCTCGCCGGTCGCCGCGAGCCGGCCCTGTGGTTGCTGCTCGACCCGCCCGGCGACCCGCTCGCCGCCCGTGCCCTGCGCGAGCTCGCCCAGCAGCGCGCCCCCGGAGCCGCCGCCGTGCTCGTCGGTGAGCCCGCCCCGATCTTCGCCGCGATCCCCGAGCTCGCCGATTACGCCCTCGCGCCCCCCGAGCTCGCCGAGCTCGCCGAGCTCGCCAGCGCCGAGGCCGAGGCCCTGCGCCGCGCCGGAGAGACCGCCGCCGCCGCGACCCTCGCCCGCGCCGCCGACCTCGGTGACCTGCCCGCAGGGACATGTCCGAACGACCATTTGCCCCACCTGCCCCACCTGCCCCATCTGTCCCATGGGACAGCCCCACCGATCGGCCTCGTGCAGCGCGCGCTCGGCCTCTCCGAGCACGCCGCGCGCCGGCTCCTGCGCGAGGCGGCGATCGCCGGCGGTGGTGATGACGCCCGCGCCGCCGCGCGACTCGCCTCGGGCAAGGCCGAGGCGCTGCACCGCGGCGCGCTGCTCGAGCTCGTCGACGCCGCCCCGGAGGACCTGCTCGGCGGCCTCGACGGCCTCAAGACCTGGCTACGCCGCCGCGCCCTCGCCCTGCATCCGGCGGCCCACGCCGCCGCGATCCCCGACCCGCGCGGCGTCTTGCTGGTCGGCGTGCAGGGCTGCGGCAAGAGCCTCGCCGCCCGCGTGTGCGCCCAGATCCTCGGCCTCGGCCTCGTGCGCCTCGATCCCGGGCGGCTGTTCGGCGGCACCGTCGGCGAGAGCGAGGGCAATCTACGCCGCCTGATCGCCGCCGCCGAGCGGCTCGCCCCCGTCGTGCTGTGGATCGACGAGCTCGACAAGGGCCTCGCCGGCAGCGACGGCTCCGCCAGCGACGCCGGCACCGCCGCGCGCGTGCTCGGCGGCCTGCTGACATGGTTGCAGGAGCGGGCCCGTCCGGTGTTCGTCGTCGCCACCGCCAACCGCGTCGACGGCCTCCCACCCGAGCTGCTCCGCCGCGGCCGCCTCGACGAGACCTTTTTTGTCGACCTCCCGGGCCCCGACGAGCGCGCCATCATCACCGAGATCCACCTGCTCGTCGCCCCGCGCCGCCACCTCGCCGCCGCCCCGCCGCTCGCCGATCCGCTCCCGTCGTACCTCGCGGCCGCGCGCGCGGCCGAGGGCCTCAGCGGCGCCGAGATCGAGGGCGCCGTCACCGAGGCCCGCCTCGACGCCTTCGCCGAGGCCCGCCCGATCGCCGCCGCCGACCTCACGCGGGCCCTCGCCGCCACGATCCCACTCAGCCGCAGCCGCGCCGCCGAGCTCGCGACGCTGCGCGCCTGGGCCGAACGCTTCGCCCGTCGCGCCTGACCACACGCCCACCGGAGTCACGATGACCGAATCGCACGCAGAAGAATTGCTCCCGCCGACGCCCACGACATCTACCCCG
>JAYUXQ010001333.1:0-15386 GCA_043752905.1 Nannocystis sp.
GCGCGAGCCAGGCCCGGGCCAGCGCGGCGTCCTTGCCGCCCAGCTCGCCCAGCTCGGTGACAGCGGCGCGGGCGCCGTCGAGATCGTCGGCGTAGTCGGCGGCGAGCACGGCGCGGGCGCGGGCCAGCGCGGCGCGATGTCCGGAAGACGGACGAGCGCGGCTGACCCCGACCAGGCGATCGCGGGCGCTGCGCCAGCCCTGCCAGGTGTCAGCACGGGCGGCGGCGTCGGCGCCGGCGCGGGCGCTGGCGATCTGCTTGTCGAGCCGGAGGTCGCGGATCCAGAACCCGGCCAGCACGCCTCCGCCGATGATCACGATCGTGATCGCCGACCACAAGACCAGCGTCCACGGCCGCCGCGGCCGATCCATCCGCGGCAGGGCGTGGCTGCCGGGACGGACCAGCTCGGTCTCGGCGCGTGGCGGGCCCATGCCCACGCCCATGCCCATGCCCATGCCCATGCCCATGCCGGCCTGCATGACCCCGCCGCCGCCGCCGGGCTGCCTGGCGGCGTCTCGCATCGCCTGCATGCCTTCCCAGGCCATCGTGTTGTCGACGCCACGCGCCGACTGGGCCGCCGCGGCGTCGAGCGCCTTCTCGATCTCCGGCGGCAGAGAAATGTTCTCGATGACGAAGCTCGTCAGCAGCAGCCCGAGCTTTTTGAATTCCTCGGCGATGTCACCCTTGACCACGTTCTCGAGCACGCTGTAGTGCCCGGCCATGTCGGCCACCGAGATCTCCGACTTGCCCGCGGCCTGCGTGAACTTGCCGACCAGCATGCGCTTGAGGTAGCCCTCGATCTCGTCGGTCGTGTACATCCCCTGCGTGCCGACCAGCTCTTTGAAGAACACGCCCGGGTCGGCGATGCGAAAGTTGTAGCTACCGAACGCCCGGATGCGCACGCGCCCCGGCCGGCCCGCGACCGCGAACTCCGGGTCCCGGATCAGCACCGGGTTTGCGGTGCCCCACTTCTGGTCGATGTACTGCTTGAGGTTGACGAAGTAGACATCGACCTTGAACGGGCTGCTAAAGCCGTACTTCCAGCCCTTGAGGCGCGACAGCACCGGCACGTTCTGGGTGCTCAGCGTGTGCGTGCCCGGCCCGAAGATGTCGGCCAGCTGCCCCTCGTTGATGAGGATCGCCGCCTGGTTCTCGCGGCAGATCAGCTTGGCGCCGTTCTTGACCTCGTGGTCCTCGTCGGGGAACTTGTACACCAGCGTGTAGTTGCTGTTGTCCGTCCACTCGATGATGTCGATGAGCTGGCTCTTGATAAAACCTAGAATACCCATGTCAGCTTCCGTTCTTGTCGTGGCGAGGGGTGCGTGAAGGGGGTCATTGCAGGAGGCTCGCGCGCCGAGCATCCTGCTCGAGCTCGCCGAACTCCGCGTTGCTCAGGCCGAACACGTCGGCCACCGTGCCGAGCGCCCGTCGCTCCGCATCGGTGTAGACCCCGTCGCTGTGTACGAGGGCGATCGCCGCCTTGACGAAGATGCGCCGCAGGTAGGTCGCCTCGAGCACCTGCACCGCCTCGTAAAAGCTAAACTGCCGGGCCTTGAGATCCTCCAGCGTCAGCTCCGAGCCGGTCTCCTGCAAGAACTCCTCGATCAGCTTCACCTCGCGCTCGTCGACGTGGTCGTCGACGCTGGCGAGGTAGTACAGCCCGCGGGCAAACACATCGACTTCTTCGGGGGTCATGCCCCCGGCGCTTTGCCGTTGTTCCATGGCCCGCAATGCTACGAGCAACCATCGCCCCAGGCCACAACCAAAAAGAAACGCCCGCGGTCGAAACCGCGGGCGTCGCACGACTCGACGCCACCAAGCAAGAGCGTCTAGAGAACCAGGAATTCGCGCCGGAACAGCAGCTCACCCGCCACCCCCGCCGCATCCGCCGCGTACACCTCCACCTCCCACCGCCCCGTGGAGTCGGGCGAGATCGGGTGGCTGGCCGCCAGCGTCAGCGTCGTCGTGGGCGCAAGCACGCCCTGCTCCACCTCACGACGGTCCGCGTGCGTCCATACGAAGGTCACCGGCCGCGGCTCCATCAGGCTGTCCGCCCGAAGATGGAGGTGCACCGCCCCCGCACTGGCAGTGAACTCCGCCGCGTCCTCGAGCGCACCCTCGGCCTGGGCCGCCAGCACCGCCGCCACCTGCACCGCCTGCCGCGAGAACACCTGCGGCCGGGCCGAGAACGACGACTGCTCGAGACCGGCGCGCAGCTGGCCGTCCGGGGCGAGATGTGCCTCCGTGATCGGTGCATCGACGCAGGCCGGGAGCACGAGGGCGAGAGCGATGAAAACGTTACGCACGCAGGAAACTTGACATGCCGTTCCCGTGCCACTCCCCTTCCACGCGATCTCAAGCACTTGAGTCCCCGGCGCGACCCGCGAGGATGCAATCGGTGTCGTTCTGCAATTTTTAGTGACTTGCGGCCTCTGTACCTTGCCTACAGGCCACAATCGCCCCACCACGCCGACCGCCTGCATACGCATGACCTCCGCGGTCGCTTCCCCGGGGCGCTATGCTCCCACCTTCATGGCCACCAAGCGCCCCCTCCTCCTGAGTCTCTGTCTGGGATGCTTGGTTCTGGAGCCCGCGTGTGGGCCGCCCTCCGAGGTCCCGGCCCGGGGCAAGACCACGAAGGCCGAGCCCGGCGCCGCACCCGAGGTCGAGCCCAACCTGCGCGTCCAGCTCGGCCTCGACCAGCGAACTTTCCCGCTCACTGTGTGGGCCGCGTACATCATCCAGACCGAGTATTTCGACAAGACCCGCATCGACCCCCGCGCGCAGCTCGTCTCGTCGCTGACCTACCTCGGCCTGCACACCCCCGAGTTCTTCGCCGCCGTCACGGGCGACCAGGCGACCGTCACCGTCGGCGCCGCGCGCAAGGACTTCTCGCTCGCCGGCCTCGCCGACCTCTCCGCGGCCGCCGACCGCCTCGAGGACATCCTCGGCTTCACCCAGGCCGAGCTCAAACTCGACACCGACGCCACCCACAAGCTCGAGTACGCGGCGATCAACGGCCTGCTCGCCCCCCTCGACCCGCACACGATCCTGCTGACCCCCGAGGAGCACACCGACCTCGGCGTCAAGACCAAGGGCCAGTTCGGTGGCATCGGCGCCGAGATCCGTGAAGAAGAGCGAAGGATCCGGATCGGCCGCGTCCTGCCCGGATCGCCCGCCGAGAAGGGCGGCCTGCGTGCCGGCGACCTCGTCATGCAGATCGACAAGCAGTCGACCGTCAACCTGCGCGTCGTCGAGGCCCAGCAGCTCCTGCGCGGCCCCGTCGACACCACCGTCGTCGTCAAGGTCCGCCGCGGCGAACAGACCCTCACCCTCACCCTCACCCGCCAGATCATCCGCGTCGAGAGCGTCACCTCCGAGCTGCTCCCCGGCCGCATCGCCTACCTCAAGCTCAGCACCTTCCAGGAGAACAGCGGCGAGCAGGTCCGCGCCGCCCTGAAGAACCTGGCCCCGAAGCCAGCCGACGGCGAGCCCGAGGGCCTGCGCGGCGTCGTCCTCGACCTGCGCGACAACACCGGCGGCCTGCTCGCCCAGGCCGTCGAGATCCTCGACGACATGGTCGCCAGCGGCGAGCTCGTCATCGTCCGCTCCGCCATGGGCCGCGAGTTCGAGGCCGCCGACCCCAAGCTCGAGCTGCCCGCCAGCGCCGCCGTCGTCGCCCTGATCAACGAGGAGTCCGCGAGCGCCTCGGAGATCGTCAGCGGATCGATCAAGTACCTCGGGCGCGGCGTCGTGATCGGCCGCCCCAGCTTCGGCAAGGGCACCGTCCAGCTCGTCAAACCCGAGAACCTCTACGGCGCCGAGCTGGCCCTCAAGCTCACCGTCGCCGAGTACCTGGTCGCCGGAGATCGATCGATCCAGACCGTCGGCGTCCAGCCCGACCTGACCCTGTTCCCGGTCGAGCTGTCCAACATCCCCGGCGTCGCCAACTACTACGACCGCGAGCGCTTCGATCGCCGCCGCGAGTTCGCCCAGGTCGCCCACCTGCCGTCCGCCAAGCACGAGCGGCCCAGGGCGCAGCAGCCCGCCAGCGACCTGCAGCTGCGTTACTTCGCCAGCGCTCCTGTCTCGGGCAAGGCCAGCGAGGGCCCGGCCGCCCTGCGCGACCCCGAGGTCCGCATCGCCCATCAGGTCGCCCAGGCCATCGCGGGCGAGGAGAACGTCGGCGCCCGCCAGGCCAAGCTGGCCGCGATCGCCCGCGACCTCGCGCTCGCCGAGGACACCGCGATCACCACCGGGATCGGTGCCACCAGGATCGACTGGAGCGGCCGCGTCGACCTCCACGAGCTGGCCGCGCTCGAGCTCAGCGCCCGCATCGTCGAGACCGGGGAGATCCGCGCCGGCGCCCCCTTCACCCTCAAGGTCGCCGTCAAGAACGCCGGCGCCACCCCCGTCGAGCGCGTCCACGCGATCACCGAGTGCCTCCGCGACGAGCTCGACGGCATCGAACTCCTGCTCGGCCACATCGAGCCCGGCGAGACAGTCACCCGCGACGTCCGCCTGCAAGTGATGGGCTGGCACAGCAGCTTCACCGACGCCCTGCGCGTCGATCTCCACGCTGGCGAGCCCGACCTGACCCCCGACGGCACGGCCACCGTCCGCTTCGATGTCGTCGGCCTGACCCGCCCGCAGTTGACCTTCGACTACTGGATCGTCGACGACCCGGCCCTCGCCGCCAAGGCACCACCACGCCCGGCCGGGACCCTGTTCCCCGGCGAGGCCGCGTTTGCCGTGCGCGGCAACGGGGACGGCAACCTCCAGCCCGGCGAGCAGGTGCTGATCGCCCTCGAGGCCCGCAACGCCGGACCCGGCGCCGCCACCGACACCCGGGCGCTGGTCCACAACCTCTCCGGCACCCAGGTCCTGCTGGAAGAAGGCTTCGTTCAGCTCGGCCCGATCCCCGTCGGCGGCCTGGCGCGCGGCAGCTTCGGCCTGACCGTCAGTCCGGCGGCCGACCCGGCCAAGCCTGTCTCCTTCGATATCGTCGTCGCCGACGTCCAGCTCCGCGAGAGCGTCCGCCACAAGTTCGAGCTCCCGATCTTCGGCCAGACTGGCCAGTTCGCCGCGGCCCTGGCCCAGAAGCGCATCGGCGCCGAGCCCGCGCGCCTCTACAATGCCGCCCACGGCAACGCCCGGCAGATCGGCGAGATCCCGGCCGGCGTGCGCCTCGACATCCTCGGCCTCGCGGGCGGCTGGGCTGCCATCTCGGCCGGTCCCGGCCGACGCGCCTGGCTCCCGGCCGATCTGCTCCAGCCGGTCGCCGGCAAAGGTACCGCCGAGCTGCCGGCCCGCACCTACGCGCTCGTGCAGCCGCCCGTCCTGGCTCTGGAGCCGACGCAGCAGGTCACCGCGGAGGCCTCCGTCGAGGTGAGCGGGATCGCGCGGCATCCATTACGGGTCCACGACGTGCTCGTGACCGTCAAGCCGGCCGGCGTCGGCCAGGTCGAGCAGAAGATCACCTACGAGGCCAACCCTGCGCATCAGGGCGACGCCGCCCGGCAAATGACCTTCGCCACCCAGGTCCCGCTCGCGCCGGGCTCCAACCAGATCCTCGTCACCGCGCGCGATGCCGAGGACGTCGAGGTCACCCGAGAGATCTGGGTGTTTCGTACGCAGGACGGGAACCTCGGGCCCGCGGATTAGTCCTGGGTCTGGACCGTGATAAGACGAGGCACCGTGGTCGAACCAGAGCAACCAGCGGACGAACTTCCCTCCCCCACGCCGCGTCGTCGGCGCTCTCCCCTCATCGACGTCGCCGTCGCCCTGTTCGGCGGCTACCTCCTCGTCACGATGTTCGGGGACGTCCGCTACTTCCTTCAGGGCACCACCCCGACGGACCTCGGCGAAGCTTCTGCGCTCGTCGAGGACGGGCTCGGCGAGTCGAACGCCCTCGCCGATCACGTCGACGAGTACGTCACCCTGCGCGGCACGCCGGACGTCCAGCACGCCGCGCGCGCTCGCCTCGGCGAGAAGACGATCGGCTACCTGCGCCTCATCGAGGGCGGCGGCTCGCTGTACGCCGCCCTGCCGAAGACCGACGTGCCGGCCAGCAACGAGTTCGAGGGCACCTTCACCGGCCGCATGCGTCGCCTCTCCGACATCCGCATGTTCCCGTGGATCCAGCAATACTTCGACGGCGAGCGCATCGTCGAGACCCGCGACATCACCCGCGAGCAGCTCCTCGCCGCCCTCGACGCTGGCAAGCTCGGCGCCACCGAGCAACTGAGCCTCAGCGTCGACCAGCCCGACGCACGCATCCAGCTCGGTCGCACCAGCTTCACCTCGCGCGCCGCCGCCGAGGCCGCCGTGCAGGCCCTCGGCGTCCCCTACTACATACCCGAGGACCAGTCCTCGGCCGCGTTCTACACCTTCATTGCCCGCATCCCGGCCGAGCAACGCGCCGCGGCGCAGGCCACCCTCGCGGCCGCTGGCGTCGCCACGCCAGCGAGCGAGAAGCCCGACCCCCGTGTCGGCGCCCTCGTCGTCCCGTTCTTCACGACCTACCTCGTGCCTGCCGGCGAGCTGCGCCACGAGGGCGACGCGCTGAGCTTCCCGCTCGGCACCGACGGCACCAGCCCCGGTCACACCGTCATCGACGGCAAGCTCGTCCCGCGCCCCCTCGAAGATGGACGCCTGAAGATCGACGCGGACCTCGTCCGCGCCGCGGGTCGCCTGCAGCCGGTCAAGGTCGACCCGAATGGCTACATCGTCCTCGTCGACGAGCTGCCCCGAGACCAGTGGCCGACCTTCGTGCTGTGGCTCGTCGTGCTCTCGGTCGTCGGCTGGAACCTGACGAGCCTGGCCCTCTGGTGGCGCCGTAAGCAGGCATAGGGCACACTGCGACTCCGCCATGACGGAGCCCGCACCGCACCTCTTCCTGTACGACACCCTGAGCGCCACCAAGCGCCCGCTCGAGCTGCTCGAGCCGGGCCGCTGCAAGCTCTACGTGTGCGGCCCGACCGTCTACGACATGAGTCACATCGGCCACGCACGCGCCGCCGTCGTGCCGGACGTGCTCGTGCGATTCCTGCGTGCGTCGGGGGTCGAGGTGTTGTTCGTCCGCAACATCACCGACGTCGAGGACAAGATCATCAAGCGCGCGGCGACCGAGGGCATCACGCCCGCCGAGGTCACCACCAAGTACACCGAGGCCTATCACCAGGACCTCGACGCGCTGCACTGCCTGCGCCCCGACATCGAGCCGCGCGTCACCGACAACATTCCGGAGATCGTCGCCCTCATCGAGCGCCTGTTCACCGCCGACCTCGCCTACGCCTCCGAGGGCGACGTGTACTACCGCGTCGCCAGGTTCGCGACCTACGGCGCGCTCAGCAAGCGCAACCTCGACGACATGCAGGCCGGCGCGCGCGTCGAGGTCAACGAGCGCAAGGAGAGCCCGCTGGACTTCGTGCTGTGGAAGGCGGCCAAGCCCGGCGAGCCGCAGTGGGACAGTCCCTGGGGCCCCGGTCGCCCTGGCTGGCACATCGAGTGCTCGGCGATGAGTCTGCGCCACCTCGGTGAGACCTTCGACATCCACGGCGGTGGCCGCGACCTCATCTTCCCGCACCACGAGAACGAGATCGCGCAATCGCAGGGTGCCTGCGGCCCCGGCACCTTCGCGCGTCATTGGATCCACAACGGCTTTATCGACTTCGCCGGCGAGAAGATGTCCAAGAGCCTGGGCAACTTCTTCACGATCCGCGAGGTCACGGTCCTGTACCTGCCGGAGGCTCTGCGTTACTTCCTGCTCAACGTGCACTACCGCAGCGGCATCAACTTCGACGTCGAGGTCCCGTGCCCCGGCTGCGGCCATCTCCTCGATCCCGAGCAGCAGCAGGCCAGCGCCTGCCCCAGCTGCGCCGCCCCGCTCGAGCTCGCGCGCGTGCGCGCGCACATCCGCTTCCCCGGCCTCGAGGAGGCCGACGAGCGCGTCGCCTATGTCTACGACACGCTGGCCCGCTGCCAGCGCGCCCTGACGATCGCCACGCCCGCCGCCACCGCCGACGAGCTGCCGCAGAACAACGTTGCTACCGTCGCGCCCTCGGTCACCGGCATGTTGCCGGCGTTCGTCGCGGCCCTGCGCGACGACCTCAACACTGCCGCGGCGATCGCCGCCCTGAGCGAGCCGCTGCGCGAGGTGAATCGCGTCCTCGAGTTCAAGAAAAAGGCCGAGATCGCCGATCGCGGCCCGACCCTCACCCGCTTCGTGGCCAGCATGCGCACCATTTCGCGGTATCTGGGCCTGTTCGCGGAGGACCCTGCGCTGTATCTGCGCGAGCGCCGGGACCGCAAGGCCGCGCGCCTGTGCCTCGACGTGGCCGAGGTCGAGCGACTCCTGCGGATGCGGGAGGACGCGAGGGCCAAAAAAGACTGGAAAGAAGCCGATCGACTGCGAGCTGAGCTAGGCTTGCTGGGCGTGACCCTGCAGGACTCTGCCGAGGGCTCGACCTGGACCCTGTAATTCCCCCTCCGGGCCCGCTGCCCGGGCCGTTCAACCTCTGACCGCTCGCGTGTCTGATCGCAGCCAAACCATGACGCTCCGCCTGTTCGGCGCTGGCGGAGCGTTCTCGCGGCGCTACGGCACCACGTGTAGCATGGTCACCCTGCCCTCGGGCCAGCGCTGGCTCATCGACTGCGGACGTCAGGCCCCCGACCAGCTCCACGCCGCCGGCTTCGCCTGGCACGACATCTCCGGCCAGATCGTCACCCACGTCCACGGCGACCACGTCTACGGCATGGAGGACTTCGCCTTCATCCGCTTCTACGAGACCCGCGGCCCCGACCTCGCCAGCTCGCTCGGCGGCGCCATGCCCAGGCTCATCGCCCACAGCGCCGTCCGGGCCGAGGTCTGGGAGACCCTCGCGCCGTCCCTGCGCTACCTCAACGACGGCCGCGGCAACTGTCAGGCCGGCACCCTCGCCCACTACTTCGACGTCATCGACGCCGTCGTCATCGAACCCCCGCGCAACAACACCTGGCACCACGCCGAGCACTTCCTCTCCGACGACCTCGCCATCGTCGCCCGCGAGACCCTCCACGTCCCCGGCAAGCCGTCCTGCTCGCTCGAGTTCGTCGTCGAGGAGGACAGGGGCATTCAGCGCATCGCCTGGTGGAGCGGCGACTGTACCGTCGACCCCGAGCTGCTCATCGGCCTCGAGCCGCGCACCTCGATCTACTTCCACGACTGCACCTTCGTCGACTACCCCGGCCAGGTCCACGGCTTCTTCGAGAAGCTGGAGGCCCTGCCCGCGAGTGTACGCCACAAGATGGTGCTGATGCACCACGAGGACAACCTCGACCAGAACCGGACCCGCGTCGAGGCTGCCGGCTTTCGCGTCGCGATGCCGGGCCAGATCTACGATCTCGTGTCCGGCCAGCGCATGGCCTAGGCGTCCTCGTGCTCGCCGTGGATCCGCGGTAGCAGCTCGACGAAGTTACACGGTCTGTGCCGGTGATCGAGCTGCGCCAGCAAGATCTTCTCCATCGCCGTCTTCACCGCCCCCGTCGACCCCGGCAACAGGAACACATAGGTCGTGTCACACAGCGCCGCCTCGGCCCGGCTCTGAATTGTGGAGGTCCCGATCTCCGCGAAGCTGATCCAGCGAAACAGCTCACCGAACCCGGGGATCGGCTTGGTGACCAGCGGTGCGAGGGCCTCCGGTGTCACATCCCTGGGGGTCACACCGGTGCCCCCGGTCGTGATGATGACATCGACCTCGCGATCCGCGATATGACCCCGCAGGGCCTCACGGATCTGCTCGCGGTTGTCGCGGACGATGTCACGACGCAGGACCACGTGGCCGGCCGCCGTCAGCAGGTCGGCGATCGTCTGGCCGGATCGATCGGTCTCGAGGGTGCGGGTGTCGGAGACCGTCACGACCGCCACCTGCACCGGGATGAACACGCGCTCGCTCATGCCCCCAACCTACTCCCCCTGGATCGTCGGGGCCACCACGAAGCTGAGCTGCCGGGCCACCGTCGGTTGCATGTACGTGCGCAGCTCGGCCCGGATCAGGCCGGGCCGATTCGTCAGCAGCGAGGGATCGTCGACCGCGTCCGGCACCAGCACCGCGATGTACAGGTGCTCGAGCGTGCCCATCTCGTCGATCGGCGTGAACCCGATCGGGTAGTCCGGCACCCGCGCGAAGTGCCCGCCGAAGCCGACGTTGAAGTCCTCGATGTCCATCCAGAGGTTGATGTGCGGCATGCGCGGATTGTCCCAGTCGTTCGGGTCCGCCGGGACCTCGAAGCCGCGCCCGCGCACCGCCAGTGGCAGCATCAACAGACCCTGTCCACCACGCACGATCTGGATCGTGTCGCCGTCCTTGAGCTCGCGAAAGGTCGGGTCCGCCAGGGGGTCGTTCGGGTCGAACACCGCCTCGCCGAGCGTGAACTCCACGTCCCCGAGGATGTCGTCGTAGCGGCACGCCGCGAGGTCCGGGAAGGCGTCCCCGTACTCGTGTAGCCGCACGTCGCACGTCGCGATGCAGCCAGCCTGCCCCGCGTCGTCCTCCTGCCAGCAGCTCCCCCCCTCGCCGTACTGGGCGGCCATCATGTCCGCCGTCCCGGGGTCGATCTCCGCCGTGCAACCCACCCACCGCACACACACGGCAGGGATCTCGCTGGGACCCCCGGTATCGCCCGTGGTACCCGGGTCTGTCCCGGCCTCGTCACCGGTGTCTTGACCGGGCGGCTTCGCCGGACACGAGGCAAGTACCAGCACCGTCCACAGCGCCACCGGCGGCGCACACAAGGCTCGAGTCCAATCAAGAAAAACGCGCGGCATATGCCGTCCATGGTGGGCCACCGCGGCTCGCCGGGCAACCCGTGGATCGTACCAGGATCGTGCCCCGATCGTGCCCGTACCCCCGTCGCAACCGGCCCACGTGGACGCCTGCCTGGCACGGGGGGCACCGGCCGTCAGGCGCTCGCGGGAGGATTCTCCCGGGGCGCGCGTCCGGGCCTCGTCGCCGATCGGTTATCATGGCGGCCCCCGTGACCGCTCTCTCCGTTCACCGCCGCGTCCACCTGCTCGCGGCCGGCTCGCTGCTGCTGGCCGGCTGTTACAGCGGCGACTTCTTCAATCGCCTGGTGGACCCGACCGCGACGGCGGCGTTTCGCATCACCCGTCTGACCCTGATCGACCCGCACGCGTACATCGGCAACAACGTCCAGTGCGAGGACTCGACCGCCGCGCTCAACAAGATCTTCGCCGACAACATCGCCAGCTTCGACGTCAACACCACCCTCGTCCTGCACCCGCTCGACCCCGACGTCGGCTCCGGCGCCATGGAGATCGTCCCGGCGAAGTGTGTCCCTGGCGGCGAGCTCGTCAACTGCACTGACAAGGACGTCGACATCGCCGAGATCGTCTCGGTCGACTTCAACAACTCCGTCGGTGGCACCTGCGGCAACCCGGTCGCCATGTCGCTCAACCCCGCCTATCAGGGCGGCGGCAACGAGGCGCTCCACCAGGCGATGAGCCCCTGCTTCGTCAGCGCGCCGATCCCCAAGCTCGGGCTCAAGCTCGCGCTCGATGTCCCGCTCCCGCTGTCCAACGTCCAGATCTACGCCGCTTACGCGCTCGACCCTCCGCCACAGCGGCTCGTCTCCGGCGTGCTGTTCGGCTTCGTTCCCACGAGCGTCGCCATGATACCGATCGGCGCGCTCAACGACGGACCCTTCGCCCTGTGGTCGAGCCTCGCCGGCGGCGGCTCGTGCCAGCCGACCCCCGGCTTCACCGACATCGACGGCGCCGCCCCCGAGGACGGCGTGTGGATGTACTTCAACTTCACCGCCGAGCTCGTCGCGTGGTCGTCCGAGAGCAACCTCCCCGGCACCAGTACCGGCGAACCGACCACCACCGCCGACCCGATGACCACCGCCGGCGTCACCACCACGACCACCACCACCGGCCCGGACCTCACCACCGGCCCGGACCTCACCACCGGTTCCACCGGCTCCACCGGCACCTGAGAGCCCCGGATGCCCGCCGACGAACCGCTGTTACCGGCACCGCCGCCGATCGCCACCGACCCACCACCCAGCGAGTCGAGCGAGCCGACGCCTCCGGTCACCACGCTCAGTCCAGAGATGGTCGCCGCGGTCGCGGACCTCGAGCTCGCCACCGACGGCGAGCTGCCACCGACGCCCGCCTCGCCTGCGAACCCTACATTGCCCGTGGGCATCACCGAGCAGGACCTCGCCGCGCTGCGTCGCTTCGCCAGGGTGCGGGCCTTCATGGCGCGCCACGGTAACAAGCTGTGGTACCTGCACTCCGCCTACGCGCTGACCTTCGGCGCCTTCGTGGTGATGTATGCCAGCAAGGGCTACGACAACGCCCGCTGGATGGTCGTCCTGCTCGGCCTGGGCTGGCTGGTGCTGATCCTGTTCTTCCGCGTATTCGGCACCGGCCCGGGCCAAAAGGAGAAGATCAAGGACACAAAGTCCAAGGTCCGCTTCTACGTCATGACCCTGATACTCAAGAACCTGTATCAGAGCATGCTCTTCTTCCTGGTGCCCTTCTATTACAAGACGGCCACCTTCGACGACCCCAACCGCTTCTTCGTCTACGCCCTCGTTCTCCTCGCCATCCTGTCGACCGTCGACGTCGTATTCGACCAGGTCCTGATGCGCTGGAAGGTCCCGGCCTCGACCGTCTATTTCTTCATCCTGTTCGCCTGCCTCAACCTCGTGCTGCCGGCGCTGCTGCCCGATACCCGCACGCTGCTGACGCAGATGTCCGCCGCGGCGATCGCCGCCGTCGTGTTCTTCACGATGCACGTCCCGATCCGCAACCTGCTGCGCCCCGCCTGGGTGCTCGCGCTGATGGCCTTCGTCACCGCCGCCGTGTTCGCCACCTACTTCGGGCGCCACGCGATCCCGCCGGTCCCGATGTACATCGCGACCGGCGCCGTCGGCCCCAACCTGCTCCCCGACGGCCGCCTGAGCATGCAGGTCAGCAAGCTCCACGAGTCACTGATCCAGGAGATGCACGCCCTCACCGACGTCGTCATCCCCGGCGGCCACGGCAACACCCTGCACCACGTGTGGCGCCGCGAGGGCGTCGCATTGCAAGAGGGCCCCGTCACCCCCGCGGGCGAGCCACCGCCCGGCACAGTCCGCCTGCGCTCCACGCTGCGCTCGTTCAACCTCCCCTCCGACCTCGCCGGACAGTGGAGCATCGATGTCGTCACCGACGACGACCAGCTGGTCGGTCGCGTCCCCTTCGAGGTCATCCGATGATCCACTCCACACCGTCCCCGAGCATCCGCGTACGTCCCCCCACAGGCCCGGTGTTCGCCACGCTCTCGCCGCCCGGCTCGAAGAGCCTGACCAACCGCGCGCTGATCCTCGCGTCGCTCGCCGCCGGCCGGTCGACGCTGCGGGGCTGCCTCGACTCCGAGGACACCCGCGTCATGCTCGCCGCGATCGCCCGCTTCGGCCTCCCGCACGCGATCTGCAACGAGGGCACGCGCGTCACCGTCGAGGGCTGCGGCGGTCCCCCGCGCACCCTC
The DNA here is from genome assembly GCA_043752905.1 of Nannocystis sp. Classification (GTDB taxonomy): domain Bacteria; phylum Myxococcota_A; class Polyangia; order Nannocystales; family Nannocystaceae; genus Nannocystis. The sequence continues at coordinate 13,538 of JAYUXQ010001333.1, forward strand.
TCGGATCCCGAACAACCGCTCGAGGTCGCCACCGCCGGCACCGCCGCCCGCTTCCTCACCGCCGTGCTCGCCGCCTCCTCGCTGCGCGCGCTCGTCGACGGCAGCCCGCGCATGCGTGAGCGCCCGATGGAGGGCCTGCTCCGCGCGTTACGCCAGCAAGGCGCCGAGATCCGCTGCCTCGCCGCCGATGAATTCCTCCCGATCGAGGTCACCGGCGCTCGCCTGCGCGGCGGCGAGATCCGCCTGCCGCGTCCGCCCTCCTCGCAATTCATCTCGGCGCTGATCCTCGCCGCTGCTCTCGCCGATAGCCCGACCCGCATCATCCTCGAGCAAGGCACCCCCGCGCGCCCCTACGTCGACATGACCCTCGTCGCCCTGCGCGAGTTCGGCGGCGACGCCCGCTGGGAGGGCCTCGACACGATCGTCATCAATCCCGCGCCATTGATGGCACGCGAGTACGCCATCGAGCCCGACGCCTCCGCCGCCAGCTATCTCCTGGCGATCCCCGCGATCTTCGGCGGCCGCGTCACGATCCCCGAACTCGGCCACGCCAGCGTCCAGGGCGACGCCCTGTTCTGCGACGTGCTGCGCCGCATGGGCGCCGAGGTCACGCAGGACGCGACCAGCACCACCGTCGCCGGCAGCGGCCCGCTGCTCGGCGCCAACCTCGACCTCAGCGACATGCCCGACATGACGCTGACCGCCGCAGTGCTCGCCCTGCACGCCCGCGGCCGCAGCGAGATCCACGGCGTCGACGTCCTGCGCCACCACGAGAGCGACCGCCTCGCCGCCGCCACCACCGAACTGCGCAAGCTCGGCGCGACCGTGGAGGAGCTGCCGGGCGGCCTCATCATCGACCCCCCGCGCACCCCCCATCGCGACGTCGCCATCGACACCTACCTCGACCACCGCATGGCGATGGCCTTCGCCCTCGCCGGCCATGTCGAGATCCGCGACCCCGCCTGCGTCAGCAAGACCTTCCCGCGCTACTTCGAGGTCCTCACCGAACTCGGCATGGTCGAGACCGACATGGACGACATGGACGGCACGCACGCGGACCCCACCTGACCTGTCCGATCGAACCTGTCCCCTGGACCATGCGGTTCGAGCCGCGCGCGCCGCTTGGCGTCCTCGCGCGAGTGTGTCATCTTCGCGCGCGTGAAGTCCGGTGACGCCCTTGAGCTCGACCTCGACGCCCTCGGCCCCGCCGGTGAGGGTACCGGCCCACGCGACGATCGCACCATCCACGTGCACGGCGGCTTCCCCGGCGAGCGCGTCGACGTCCGCGTCGTCAACGTCTCGCGCCAGCGCCCGCTCGCGCACGCCGAGCTGCGCAAAGTCGTCACGCCGCACCCCGGCCGTCGACCGTCGCCCTGCATTCATCACGACACCGGCGAGCCCGGCAAGCGCAAGCAGACCCTGTGCACCGGCTGCCCGCTGCTCTCGCTCGCCGTCACCGATCAACGCGCGCACAAGCAGGCCCTGCTGGCCCGCGAATATGGACTGCAGGTCGACCAGGTCGTCGCAAGCCCGCAAGAGTTCGGCTACCGCTGGTCGAGCAAGCGCGTCGTCGGCGGCACGCCCGGCCACCTCGTGCTCGGCAGCTACGTCCGCGGCAGCCACACCCTCGCGGCGATGCACGCCTGCCAGGTCGACCACCCGGAGGTCGTGCTCGCCGCGGAGGAACTCCGGCGCGTCGCCGACTCCCTCGCCATCGAACCCGCCACCCTTACAGGGCCCGAGCACAGCAGCACCGGCGACCTGCGCTACGCATGGTTCAAGACCGACGGCCGCGACGTCCTGCTCACCCTCGTCACCGCCAGCGACGACAGCCGCGCCGCCCGCGAGC
>JAYUXQ010001334.1:0-2519 GCA_043752905.1 Nannocystis sp.
ATGCGACCGCCGACCCGCAACTTCGTGCAGGAGCTCAGCGAGGGCACCGCCGACATGGGCTTCGTCGTGCGTCTCCAGGACGAGGCCGGCATCCGCGCGCGCAAGCTGATGACCGACCGCTTCGTCTGCGTGATCCGGCAGGGGCACCCGGTGGGAGCGCGCCTCGACCTCGAGGCCTTCCTGCGCCTGCCGCACGCCCTCGTCGCCCCGCTCGGCGGCCCTGGCAGCTTCGTCGACACCGCGCTCGCCGAGCTCGGCCACGGCAAGCGACGGATCGCGCTGACTGTCCCCCACTTCTTGCTCGCCCCGGCCCTGATCGCCGCCACCGACCTCGTCATCACGCTGCCAGAGCGGGTCGCCCGCATCGTCACCGCCAACCATCCTCTGCGGATCGTCCCGCTCCCGATCAAGCTGCCCACCTTCGACATCAGCCTCGCGTGGCACGAGCGCGTCCACCATGACCCCGCCAACGCGTGGATGCGCGACCAGATCGTCAATTCTCTGCGGCCGCCGGCCCAATCCTCCTCATCATCATGAGCCTTCTATCCATCGAGTTCGCGGCCCGTCGCGGCGAGCGGGTCGAGTCGCAGCGCCGCCCCGCGATACACCCGCAGCTCGTCGATCCTGGCGTCCGCCAGCAGCCGCGCGAACAGTTGGCGCAGGTGCGCCTCGCCGGGGAAGGTCATGCACGCGACCAGCTGCTGCCACACCTCCGGCGGCAGCGTGTCCGCCAGGCTCGCCAGGCGCTGAACGTCGATGATCCCGCGGATCTGAAAGAATTCACGCAGCGCCCGGGCCCGGGTCGCGCCGACGTAGATCAGCAGCAGCGCCTGATCCTGCCAGTCGCAGATCCGCTGGAGATTATACGACGAGTTGAAGAACAGCCGCGGCACCGGCACGAACGCCAGCGCGTGCAACGAGCCGATGTTCTCCTCCTGCAAGCGTTGCACGTCCTCGGCCCCGAGCCCCTCGATCGACCGGAGGTCGACGCTGCGGTCGACGACCTCGGGCTCCGCGCCCAGCAGCGCCGCCGCCCGGTTCGACACCGCCAGGAACGCCCGGTCGCCGAGCAGCCCGACCGCGATGCCCATCGCAATGCTCGTCTGTGCCGTCGCGGCGTCGGTGCTCGAAACCGTCAGGCACGCGAGCAGACCGCCGCTGACGATGCATAGCCCGTAGCTGCGCGCCGCGTTGGCGAAGGTCCGCGTGGTCGCGTCATTGCCGGCGATCCGCACGAGGATCCGCCCGATCGTCATCAGAAACGAGGTCGTCGCCGTCGCCAGCACCGTCCACGCGACCCAGATGTGCCACGTGGGAACCTCGGTGATGTTGGGGAACAACTGGCGCGCCGGCAGGTGGATCCCGAGCACGCAAAATGCCAGCGTCGCCGACGACAGCAGCCCGAACACGGCCACCTGCGGCAGCAGGCCCGACTCATAGCGGGCCTGCGCCCGGCTGCGCTCGTAGATCCACATCCACTCCGCCTGCGAGCGCGCCGTCGCCGGCACCGGCGTCACCTCGCCCGCCTCGCCGCGAAACACCAGGCCAAAGCTGCGTCGCGAGAATCTATACAAGATCATGCGAGCGATGATAAAGAGCGCCACGTTGGGCAGCGCCACCAGCACCGTCAGCAACAGCGGCACCGTCCGCAGCGTCACCAGCCCGAACAGGGTCAGCTCGCCCTCCCCGATCACGCCCTTGAGCGACCCGTAGGTCGAGACCACCAGCAACGTCCACGCACAGAACGCCATCGCCCGCGGGAACCCGAACGACTCGACCAGATGCCAGAGCGCCGCCCAGCGGCCCAGCTTCACTTCGGGCACGACCTTCGGCTCGTCTGGAGTACCCACGCTGCGATTGTCGCCGGTCACGCCAAAACGGTCCAATGCGCGGTCCAATGCGCGGGCCCGCGCGACTGCTTACGCGGGCGCTGGCGACACCGCGCGACCGCACGGTCGTCGCATAACGTCGTCCTCGCCCGCTGTGGTAGCATGCGACATGGACTGGGTTCGCACCACTCTCGGGTTCTTGACGGCAGCCGTCGCTCTCACTGCTTGCGGCGACGACGGGCGGGCCGCAGGCACCGCGGGCGGAACTGGCACCACCAGCGCGCCAGGCACGAGCAGCACCGGTGTGACGCCGACCACCGGCGACGACGCGACCAGCACGCCCGTCACCGGCGAGGGCAGCAACTCGAATTCGAACACCCAGGGCGCGACCACGGGCGAGCCGACGACCTCGCTGACCGGCACCGGCGGTGGCATCACGAGCACGACCACCGGCGCGACCACGGGCGAGCCTGGCACCACGACCACCGCCACCACCGGCGCGCTCGACCCGTGCGGCGGTACCATGGGCGCCGTCGACTTCAGCTACCTGTGGATCGCCAACACCGGCGAGGGCAGCATCTCGAAGATCAACACCATGACGCTGATGGAGGAGGGTCGCTATTATGCCGACCCCAACCCCCCCGCCGCCAGCTCCTCGCGCACCTCGGTCAACATCGACGGCCACTTCGT
>JAYUXQ010001335.1:0-6297 GCA_043752905.1 Nannocystis sp.
GCCCCGGCGACTCGAGCGCGGCGCTGTCGGCGAGATCGGTCCGGGGCGCATCGGGCATGCTCGTCGCCACGAGGGCGAGGCCGAGGACCATTGCGCAGCAGCCGAGCGTGTACCAGCCGGCGATCGGGATCGCCGGCTCGGGCTCGATGCCGACGTGCTGCACGTCGACGACGCGGTCGCCGAAGCGTGCGACCACCTCCGCGAGGACGGCGGGCGGGGTCGCGGTGACGGGAGGCGCGGGGGACACCACGGGAGGGTGACACGCCTGTGGTCCGCGAAAGTTCCCGAATGATCGCTGTTCGAGCGCGTGCGTCGTCGCGCACCGTGGGTCCGGGCCCCCGCGCGGGCGGCCCCGTGATCCACGCGATGATATGCCCCCCACGCTTCAAGCTGTTCGGCGCGCGCGAGGGCGATGGGCCGCGATGATCATACGGGCGAGGCGCGGCGCTTGAGGGCGCCGTCCATGCTCTCGAGCTCGTTGATGTAGAGCTCGCCGCCGACGAGGCCCTTGGGGTTGATGAGGAGGGAGCCGACGCGGCGGGTGACGGCGAGCGGGACGAGGTCGCTGACGGCCATCGCCTTGTATGGGGCGCCGCGCGGCTGCCACAGGCGCAGGGAGTCGATGTCGGTGAAGGCGGCGATCACCGGGAACTTGCCGAGGCGGTCGACCTCGGTCGGCTCGACCACGCCGTCGTTCACGAGGGCGTCGGGGTCGATCGGGACCAGCATCGTCGAGCCGAGCAGGGCCGAATAGAGGGCCCGGCGGGCGTCCCAGTCGCGCTTGAGGCTCAGCGTGCGCATGAGCTTGATGAGGTCGGGGTTGCGGACGGTCTCGGCGGCGCCGAGCTGGAGGTCGAACTCGGCGGCGCTGCCCTCGTCGACGCCGTATGCCTTGCCGAACACCTCGAGCACCTCCGCCGCGAAGCTGCGCAGGGTGGCGTCGTCGGCCGGGGTGACGCTGCGGTAGAGGTTGTTGCGGTTGGGACGCTCGCGATAGCCGCGCTGGCTGAGCTGGCCCAGGCGCCCGGGGGTCATCGCGGCGGGGGCAGGGAGGTAGAAGTTGCTGACGGCCTCGACCTGGAGGGCCGGGTCGCCGGGCTGGCCGCTGAAGATCATGTAGTAGTCGCGTGAGGCGACGACCAGTCGGTTGTCCATGACCGCGGAGCCGGAGGCACTGCGCGACGATTTGGGGGATGCGGGGGAATCGGGGGATGCGGGGGATGCGGGGGAATCGGGGGAATCGGGGGATGCGACGGAAGTGGCGGTACGCAGCTGCTGGAGGTGCGAGACGAGGGCTTCTGCGGTGAGGGCGGGCATGGGCACGGGCGCGCCCGTGGGGCAGGCGGCCGGCAACCATAGCGCAGGGTCGTCGGGCTGGCTTGCGCCGGGGCCGGGGTTGCGACAATTTGAGGCCCCATGTTCTCTGGATCGACCAAGACAAAGATGCCGAGCGCGGCCGAGGCGCTGCCGGGACGCAGCGAGCGCATGCCGGTGCCGGCGGTGCACGACCTGCTGGGCACGCCGTTGGTGCCGCCGTTCCCCGCCGGCTCGGCGCTGGCGATGTTCGGGATGGGCTGCTTTTGGGGCGCCGAGAAGAAGTTCTGGCAGCTGCCGGGCGTGATCTCGACGATGGTCGGCTACGCGGCGGGCCTGACCCCGAACCCGACCTACAAGGAGGTCTGCAGCGGGCGCACCGGCCACAACGAGGTGGTGCGCGTGGTCTTCGACCCGGCCAGGACCAGCTACACGGCGCTGCTCAAGGTGTTCTGGGACAGCCACGATCCGACCCAGGGGATGCGCCAGGGCAACGACGCCGGCACGCAGTACCGCTCGGGGGTCTATACCTGCGACGACGCGCAAAAGGCCGCGGCGGAGCGCTCGAAGGCGCTGTTCCAGGACGTGTTGCAAGGCGCGGGCTTCGGGGCGATCACCACCGAGATCCTGCCGGCGCCGGAGTTCTATTACGCGGAGGAGTACCACCAGCAATATCTGGTCAAGAACCCCGGCGGGTATTGTGGGCTCGGCGGGACGGGCCAGTCGTGCCCGATCGGGCTGGTGAACGCGGGCTGACATGCGGGCCCCGGGCCGGTCATGTGACCGGGGCTGGGCGTGGCGGCGGGCTTCGCGTAAGGTGTGACGCGAGCGCGCGTGGGGTCGGCTTGTGCCCGGCTGCAAACTCGAGTTTGATAAACGCCGTGTCCGCGGCTCCACGCCTGCTGCTCCTGGTCCCCGTCCTGCTCGCGGCGAGCGCGTGCCTGTTTGAAGATCCCGGGCCGGGGGCGCCGTATGCCGATACGGAGCTGGCGAGCTCGACGAGCTCGCCGACCTCGACGAGCTCGCCGACCTCGCCGACCTCGACGAGCTCGACGAGCACGACGAGCTCGACGAGCTCGACGAGCGGGTCGACGACGGGGGAGCCCGAGCCGACGACAGGGGGGCCGGCGGACCCGTGCGGGTGGGAGCAGCAGTGGCCCGCGGAGTCGCCCCCGGCCCGCATCGACGCGACGCTGACGCACGACGAGGAGCACAAGTGGCTGCTGCTGTTCGGGGGCAGGGTCGGGCTGGTCGGGGCCGATCTGGGGGACACCTGGACCTTCGACGGATCGAAGTGGAAGCAGCGCGTGGACGACGAGGAGGCGCCGAGTGACCGGCGTGGACACGCGGCGGCCTGGGATCGCGAGCGCAAGCGGGTCGTGCTGTTCGGCGGCGAGTCGGAAGGATTCGACGTGCAGTTCGCCCAGGACACCTGGACGCACGACGGCAAGACGTGGAGCGAGCGCGACGACAGTGGGCCGTCGCCGCGCGCTCACGCGGCGATGGCCGACCTGCGGGAGCGCAAGTTCGTGGTGCTGTTCGGCGGCCGCACGCAGGACGGACCCAGCGCCGAGACCTGGCAATGGGACGGCATGGAGTGGATGAAGATCGACACGCCGTCGTCGCCGTCACCGCGCTTCGACCACACGCTGGCGTACGACGAGGACGCGAAGCGCGTGGTGCTGCACGGTGGCTGCGACACGGACCTGTGCAGCGCGCCCCTGACGGACACGTGGGCGTTCGACGGCGAGCAGTGGATGCTGGTCGACAGCGGCGTGGCCCCGGGACCGCGCGCAGGCGGGATGGCCCACGACCGCAGCGAGCCGGCCTTGCTGCGCTTCGGCGACGGGGAGGGCTGGCGGCAGGCGGGCACGACGTGGACGACGGCCGGCGCGGCGCCGCAGGCCCTGACGGGATTCGTGGTCGCATATCACGCGAGCACGGAGGGCGTGGTGATGTTCGGCGGTCTCGATGCCGGGTTCAAGGAGACCGATGGCACCTGGGTGTTCCGCTGCGCGCGATGACGCGGTCTTGCGGCCCGTGCTAGACCGGGGCCGGTCACTCTCATGAATCCGCGATCCAGCCCACCGCCGTGCGATCCCACCGACCTCGATTCTGCGGAGCGACGGGTGGTCGACGCGCTGCGGGCCGGGACGGCGATCAGTCGTGACGTTCACCAGCACCTGCACGAGCACCGTACGCTCGGGGAGCGGGCGACCGACCGCATCGCCAGCTTCGGCGGCTCGTGGACGTTCATCCTGCTGTGCCTGGTCGCGCTGACCGGGTGGATCTCGGTCAACGCGATGTTCCGGGCCGACGCGTTCGATGCGTTCCCGTTCATCCTGCTCAACCTGGCGCTGTCGATGCTGGCGGCCCTGCAAGCGCCGGTGATCCTGATGTCGCAGAACCGTCAGGCGCTGCGCGACCGGGCCGACGCGGCGCACGACTACGAGGTCAACCTCAAGGCCGAGCTCGAGATCCAGCACTTGCACGAGAAGCTCGACCGCCTGCGTGAGCAGCAGTGGGTCGAGCTCGTGCAGATGCAGCAGCGCCAGCTCGACCTGCTCGAGCGGCTGCTGGGCGAGCAGCAGCAGGCCCGTTGAGGGCTCAGCGCGCCCGCTCGCTGTAAAGCGGGGCGATGTCGATGCAGACGGGGGTCGACCGGATCTTGGCGTCGCCGAGCTCGAAGTGGGCCATGAACGGGATCGGGGCAGTGTAATGGGGCAAAACGGCGAGCACCACCCGCATTCGGTTTTATCCGTACGCCGGGCGCGGCTTCAAAACGAGCCGGACAGCGAGAGGCCGCCGAATGTCGGTAGTATGCGCAGGCGGGCGCTGGCGCGGTCGCGGCGGGCGATCGTGCGACCGTGGAGATAGCTGCCGAGGCCGGCGAGGACGATCGCGGAGCCGACGGCGACGAGCACCAGCGAGGTGATGACGACGCGATTGACGGTCGCGCCCTCGCGGCGAATGTCGGCCCGGGCGTCGCGCAGACCGACGCAGGCGCTGGCCTCTCCGGACTCGGCCGTGGGCCCGCAGCCGGCGGCGGCCCATTGCTCGTAGATGCCACCGGCGCCGGCGAGCCGGTCGGTCAGGCGGTTGGCGCGGGCGCTGTGGACCCCGGCGACGATCGTGCCAGCGAGCACCAGCGGGCCGCCGCTCGCCATGAGGCCGACGCCGAGGCGGGTCGCCAGGGGGGGCTTGTGGGCGCCGTGGGCCCGGGGCCGGCGCGCCAAGGGCCGCCAGCCGGCGCTGTCACGCATGCGATCGCGGGCGGCGACGAGGCGCGGATAGTCGGGCATCAGGGGGCCGTTGGGGCTCGCCTCGATCTTGGTGACGGCATCCACGGTGCTGCGTAGCAGCTCGCCGTCCTCGTCGGTGATGCCGGCCTGATCAAAGGTCTCGATGGCCCACAGGCTCCACCGCAGGCGCTCGTCCGCGTAGGTCGCGCAGTCCGGCAGCTCCTCGACGGCGTCACGGAACAGACGCGAGGCCTTGATCAGCGACCTTAGCGACTGGGCGGCGCGCATCTCCTGGGCCGCATTCTTGAGCGCGAGCGCCTCGCTCGGCGGGGCCGCGGCCGGGTCCTCCGGGCAGTCTCGCAGCGGCGTGGCTTGCGGGTCCTGCATCACCTTCATCACCTTCATCACCTTCACCGCGGCCTGCACGTTCGCGGGGGTGAGCAGCTGCGCGGCCGACAGGACGACGGCCATCAGAGCGGAGGCATGGGAGCCACGGGCACCGCGGCGGCTGCGCTGGAGGCGTGGCGGCGCCAATGAAAGCCAGGTCATGGCGGCGCAACCATAACCGTGTTGCAGCGGTGGTGCACGCGGCGCCAGCGGTCCGTCGCCGCGCAAAGGCGCGCCTGCCGGGTCGGGAGGCCTCGTGTATGCTCGGCGAGCGCCGTGACGCTCCCTGTGCCATCGAGTGATCTGGTCGGCGTCGTGCTGGGGTCGCGGTACCGGGTGATGCAGCGCATCGGCATCGGCGGCTTCGGCGCGGTGTACCAGGCGGAGCACGTCATGACCCGGCGAAACTTCGCCATCAAGGTGCTGCTGCCGGAATTCAGCGAGCGGCCGAAGTTCGCCGAGCGCTTCGTCCGCGAGGCGATGACCACCGCGCGGATCGAGCACGAGAACGTCGTCGATATCATCGATGTCGGTCGCACGGACCAGGGTCACCTGTACTTCGCGATGGAGCTGCTGCGCGGCGAGACGCTCGAGCGGACGCTGACGCGCGACGGCCGACTATCGTGGCAGCGGGCCCGCACGATCACGCTGCAGATCTGCGACGGATTACGGGCGGCGCACGACCGCGGGATCATTCACCGCGATCTCAAGCCGGCCAATATCTACCGGGTCACGCGCGGCGGAAACCCGGACTTCATCAAGATCCTCGACTTCGGGATCGCCAAGCTGCTGGCGCCGGAGGACCAGATAGCGGGCAAGGGCCTGACCAGCCACTACGAGGTGCTCGGCACGCCGCTGTACATGTCGCCCGAGCAGACGGCGGCCGACCCGGTCGACCGGCGCAGCGATATCTACTCGGCCGGCGTGATGCTGTTCGAGATGTTGACCGGCGAGCGGCCCTACGCTGGCGAGTCGCACGTCGAGCTGATGAGCAAGATCCTGCTCGGCGAGGTCCCGCAGATGGCCGAGGTCGCGCCGTACATCGAGATCCCGCCCGCGTTTCAGATGATCGTCAGCAAGGCGATGGCCCGCAAGCCGGCCCAGCGCTACCACGACATGAACGCGATGATGGCGGCGCTACAGAGCCTCGACGATCGCGGCCGGTTCACCAGCGGCTCGGGCAGCGCGACGGCGGTACTGGCGGGCGAGTCGGCCAGCGAGGATACGATGCTGGCCGCGAGCCCGAAGGACGACATCGCCCGCACGCTGATCCGGCCGCCGATGCCGGTGCGGGCGCCTCGCCACGGACGGCCGTTGCTGGCGGCGGCGCTGGTCGGGGTCGTGATCGTGACGG
>JAYUXQ010001336.1:0-6296 GCA_043752905.1 Nannocystis sp.
AAGGCGTATCTCGAGGCTCGCGCGCGCCTCGAGGCCAACCCGGCGATCGCGGCCCCGCGGGTCGCCGCGCGCCTGCGTCGGGTGCCGGCGCCGAGCGCAGCGGAGGAGCGGAGGTTGCTGTCGCTGCTCGCCGGGATGGCGCGACCCGAGGACCTCGAGATGTTCGCAACGCAGCTGCGCCGCGATGTCGCCGCGAGTCATCAGCGGTCGCCGGGCGAGCGCGACGAGCTGCGCGCGGCGGCCCCGTGGCGGGCGATCCTCCGCGAACAGGGGCCAGCGACCCTGCCGATGTTGACGGCGCTGGTCGCCGACCGCGAGCTGTCGATCGACCTCCGGGCGCTGTTGATCGGCGACATGGTGAGCGTCACGCCGGCCGAGCGACTCGCGGAGCTGATCGTGCTGGTCGGCGCGGGCGCGCCGGAGCTGCGCCAGGGGCTGCGCCAGGCGCTCGCGCAGCGGGCCCGCGCGAGCGCCGGTGACCGCAAGCTGCTGCTGGGCGCGGTCGATGTGGCGATCGATCAGAGCGAGGCCTCGCGCAAGGCGGCGCTCATCGGTCTACGCGCCGGTCTCGGCGACGGCGACGACGCGGCGTTCACTGCGACGCTGACGCGCATGGCCAGCGACGAGGCGACGGCGTTCGTGGTACGGGTCGCCGCGTTGCGCGTGCTGCTGACGCGGGCGGCCGACCCGGCGGTGCAGCAGGGCCTGGCAGCGCTCGCGGGCCGGCACCTCGACGCGGCGCGGCGCGAGCAGCAGGCGAGCGAGATCCTCGGCGCGCTGGCGTTGCAAGGGCTGACGCCGGACAGCGCGCGCAGCGTGGTCGACCGTCACGCGCTGCTCTCGGCCCCGGCGCCGCGGATCGCCAGCGCCGCGTACACGAGCGCCGCGCTGGCGCCCGACGGCGCGTGGCTCGACCAGAGTCAGAGCCACCCGTGGCCCGAGGTCCGCGTCGCAGCGCTGACCCGGGTCGCCGGCCCCTGCCCCGCGCCGGTGATCAAGAAGCTCGGGCAGATCGCCGACGCTACCGGACGACGCGGCGAGGCCGAGGCCACCGTGGCGCGCGAGGCGATCGCCGCGCTCGGTCGCTGCGGAGGTGACGAGGCGCGTGGCGTGTTGACGAGGCTGGTCCGCGCGGAGGACCAGGACGGCGATCGCCGGGCCGAAGCGGCGCGGCAGCTCGTCAAACATCACGCGGGGCCCGGCGCGGACGCGGTCGCCTCGGCGCTCGCGCGGACTGGTGAGCCGGGGCTGTCGATCCGCTTCGTGCGGGCGTTGCAACGCGGCGCGGCGCCTGCGAGCGCCAAGGTGCGCGAGGCGCTGTGCGGCGCGACGGAGGCGGTCGAGACCGCGGCCGCCGCGAGGCAGGCGATCACCGCGCTGTTCCCCGGGGAGGACGCGCCGTGTGGCGAGCGCACGGCGCCCGAGCGGCCCGACCCCGAGAAACCTCGCGTGTATGTTCAATAGCTGCATTGCCGATCGCCGCGAAGCGCCGTAGCCTCCACGCCTCGTGGCGAGCCCCACCGACCGGCCCAAGCTCCGTAAACTCGACCGCTCGGTGCTAAACCGGGGCGACGAGGTGTTGGTCGTTCTGCGCGACCCCTTCGGCATCGCCCAGCCGGCCGCGTTCCCGCAGGAGGCCACGCACGTGCTCGACATGCTCGACGGCCAACGCACCACCGCGCAGGTCCGGCAGTCGTTGCTGCTGCGCGGGGCCGTGAACCTGAGCCTCGAGGACGTGCAGGGGCTGGTCGCCGAGCTCAGCGACGCCGGTTTCCTCGACGACGACCGCTTCCGGAGCCTGTGGGACACGGCGCGCCGGGAGTTCATGAACAACGATGTCCGGGCGCCGCGCCTCGCCGGGGTGCTGTACCCGGAGGACCCGACCGCGCTGGCGAACACGCTCAACAGGGCGGTGCCCGAGCCGCACGATCGCCGCTTCGCCGGCAGTGAGCTGATCGGCGTGCTGTCCTCGTACCAGCCGTTCGAGGGCCGGGCTGCCGCGCTGCTCTCGGCGACTCTGCAGGAGCTGCCGCGCCCGCAGGACATCGACCTGATCGTGATGCTCGGCACCGATCACCATCCGGGCCGCCTGCCCTTTGCGATCACCGACAAGGGCTACGGGACGCCTCTGGGCGACCTGCGCCCCGAGCCCGAGCTGGTCGCCGCGCTCGAGCGCAGGCTGCCGTGGATCCGTCGCGAGGAACTGCGTCACCGGGAGGCGATCAGCCTCGAGATGGGCGCCGTTCTCCTGCATCACATCTATGGCGCCGAGTGTCCGCCGGTGTTGCCGGTGCTCTGCGGCCAGGCCGCGCTGCTGACCGGCGAGGACGAGGCGATGACCGACGCCTTCCTCGCCACGATGGAACATGTCCTCGAGGGCCGGCGCGTGTTCTGGTGGATCTCCGCCGAGCTGAGCCACGCCGGGCCGGCGTTCGGTCGCCCGCCTCTCGCGGCAGACGGCGTACGTGCGCTCGCCGAGCGCGACCTGGCCTGCATCGAGTCGCTCGTCGCCGGTCGGCCGGAGCAGTTCGTCGCGCGCTGCATGGAGGCCGACGAGGCGCTCGGCAAGCCGAGCGGCGCCGCGGCGCTGTCGACGATGGCGCGGCTGCTGCCGATCGGCTACCGCACCGAGCTGATCGATTACGTCACCGTGAAGGCGGTGGGCCCCGACGCGGGCTGGGTCGGTCTGGTCGGCATGCGGTTCTTTCAGCCCGCGGTGATCGACGACGACGAGTGATCGACCCGGGCATCCGCGCGGCCGACGAGTGTTCAGGCCGGGCCGCGGACCAGGCGGACGGCGAGGTCGGAGACCTGCTCGCTGGTCAGCGGAAGGCTGGCTTGCGGGTCCGCGGCGCTCTGGGCCGCGACGCCGTAGATCAACGCGATGACGCCGCTGGCGAGCTGCACCGGGTCGCCGGCGAACTCGCCGCGACGAACGATCTCCGCGTAACGCGAGCGCATGCCGGACAGCGAGAGCTCGAACTTCTCGCGAAACTCCGGGTTCTGGCTGGCCATCGAGATCATCAGGTTGCAAAAGCGGGCCTCGTCCGGGCTCTGCTCGAGGCTCTGCAGGTGCGTCAGCACCAGCCCCCGCAGCGCCAGGTCGGCTGGCTGGTCGGAGGCCTGTTGCGTGTCCCAGCGGGCCGCGAGCGCGGCGAACTGGGCCTCGAGGATGTCGTGGAACAGGGCCTCCTTGGCCCGGTAGTGGAAGTACACGCCGCCCTTGCTGAGGCCTGCCTCGCGGGCGATGTCCAGGAGTCGCGTGGCGGCGAAGCCCCGGCGAACGAAGCACCGCGTCGCGGCAGTCCGGATCTGCTGCTTGCGCTGCTCATCAGGTTTGATGCGTGTCGTCACTGCTCCCCACCCTCCCGACGCTTATGCGGCGTCCCAACGCTTCCCCCACGCTAGCGCGAGGACCGGTGGGTTTGTCCAGACGCCGCCGCAATTTGCCTGTGCAGACGGCCAGAGGGCCCCTTTGGCGGGGGCCGGCCCGGGGAAGGCCCGGGGGCCGGCCGAAAGCCAAAGTGGTCTAAAGGGCGGAAGTAGACCGATCTGCGGGCGATCCCGCGTTTGCAGGGCGCGAGCGACCGGCGCAATTTGACACCTTGCCGGACAACGGCGTGAATAGGACTCCTGCTCCTCCGTCGTTAGCCGCCGAGGTTTTATGCGCAACGTTCGTTCGGCCCTGCTGGCTGCAGTCGTGGGTCTCAGCCTGACCACCGCCTGCTCCTACTCTTCTTCCCGCTCGTGGGGCTCGGCCGCCACCCCGAACCGCGGCTCCACGGGCAAGGGCAAGCCGGCCCTGCATCACTCGAACGGCAAGCCGGCGCAGCATCACGGCTCGAACGGCAAGCCGGCGCAAAAGACCCCCGCGCCCGCCGCGACGCCGACCCCTGCCCCCGCGCCGGTTCCCCCGCCCGCTGCCGCCGAGCCCGCCGTACAGCCCCCGGCCGTGCCGCCGGCCCGCGTGCCCCGCGAGGACCCGCCGACCCGCGTGCCCCGCGACGACACCTCGACGAGCCCCGCCGCTGGCAAGGGCGGCCTTCGCCTCGGCACCAAGTCCGCGACGCAGCCCACCCAGCCGGTCGACGGCGGGGCGGCCAAGCAGCCCCCCAGGGGCCTCTCGGTCGCCCCGGCCCAGCCGGACCCGCAGGCCAAGGGCATCAAGGCTGCACCGAACCGGTAAGCGACACGCGAACCCCACGCCGCCTTGCGGCACGGACCCGAGCCGGTCGAACGACCCGCTCGGGTCGACTCGTTCGGTGGGTTCGTTCGTCCGCTCGACGCGCTCGCGCGACGACTCAGGAGCTGCGCGAGCCGGAGCGCCCGGTCGCGGCTGCACCACGCAGGCGGGCGCGTTGCATCGGCGCCGGGGGCAGCTCGTAGGTGCCGTCGGCGGCCTCGCTGCCGGTGAGCGCCTCGCCGAGCTCGTCGTCCTCGAGCTCCTCGTCGAGGTCGTCGCGGTCGGTGAAGCGGCGGCGATGGATCGGGACGCTGTCGTCCTCGTCGAGGATGTCGTCGGCCTCGGGCGGTGGCGGCATGACGGCGAGGCCGTCGGCGCCGAGCACCTGCTGGGCAGTCGCGCGTCGCTTGCCCTTCGCGGCCCCGGTCGGCGCGGCGCGCAGGTTCAAGTTCTGGCGCAGCTCGGCGCCGGGGCGAAAGTCGATCGTGTACGCGGCATCGATCGTCATCGGCTCGAGGGTCCGCGGGTTGACGCCCTTGCGAGCGCTACGCTTCTTCTTCGTGAAGGTGCCAAAGGCCGGGAAGGTGAAGCGAGGGCACTGCGAGCGGGTGACGCGTGCGCGCACGAAGTAGGCGCCCAGCTCCTCGAAGGCGAGATCGAGGATCTGGCCGATGCACTTCTTGGTTACGTCCGGCGGGAGGTCCCGCGATCGTGCGATCTTCTCGATGAGTTCAGCCTTCGTCATCGGTCACAACGTCCGGATCCACCGCCAGCGCGGACCTGGGACTTTAGAAAAGCGTCGCCGAAGCGTCAACTGTTTTACGATGTCATCACGCGCGCCGCGGGCGTCACGCGCCGCGGAAACTTCCTCGGCACCTTCGCGGCATTGTCCACTTCTGTTGGTTATCCACTGGTTGTCCACACCACGCGCGTGTCGTGGCGACAGCTACTGGATCTGCCTGGGCTGCTTGATCGACGAAAGCGCCTGCTGCAGATCGGCCATCACGGTGTCGTCGGCGGGATTACGCTGTCCCGGCGACAGCTCGCGCTCGCGGCGAATGACGTACGACGGGTGATAGGTGACGAACAGCGCGGCCTGGTGCGCGCCGCTGGGGTCCTCGTACTTCCAGCTTCGGCCCCGCATGTCACGCAGGGTCCGCTCTTGCTGGCCGCCGAGCAGCAACATGCCGGCATGACGGCCGAGCGCGACGATCACCTTCGGCGCGATCGCCCGGATCTGGGCGCGTAGAAACGGTGAACAGCGCTCCACTTCATCGCGCTCGGGATCCCGGTTGCCGGGCGGGCGGCACTTGAGCACGTTGGCGATGTACACCTGATCGCGGCCGAGGCCGAGGCGGCCGAGCCACTGCGTCAGGCGGCGGCCGGCGGCGCCGACGAAGGGCTCGCCCTCTCGGTCCTCGTCGAAGCCGGGCGCCTCGCCGATGAACAGCACGTCGGCCTCGGGATCGCCGACGCCGAACACGATCTGCGTGCGCGTGGCGGCCAGCTTGCACCGCTGGCAATTGCCGAGGTTTTTGCGGCGCAGGTAGTCGAGCTTCTCCGCCGCGGTCCAGGTGCGGGCCTTGTCGCGCACGCCGGCATCGGCCGCGGGCGGATCCTCGGCCGGCAAGGTCGGCAAGCGGACCGGCAAGCGACCGGCCGGCGGCGACGCGTTGGCATGCAGGGTCGCCGTGCGATCGGCGCTTGGAGGATCTGCTGCGACCTGTCCCGAAGGCCAGGTTTCACGCGCTGGAACCGCGGCGACGATCTCATGTGTCGGCGTGACCACGGGATCGCGCGCGGTGCCATGCGATCCGGTCGGGGCAGATCTCCGCGGAGCCTCTGCGGGTGGCGAAGTGATCACGTCGGGCTGGTTCGCGTGCGTGTCGACCTGTCCCGAAGGCCAGGTACGCGGGGTGAGCCGCGAGGGATCGGTCGGGCGCTGCGACGGCAGCGCGGTGTCGGGCGACGAAGGGCCGGCGGGCGACGACATGGCGCTGTCAGGCGACGACGTGGCGCCTGGATGCGCTGGGGGGGCTGCGGTGCGGGACCGCGGGGTGCTGGCGTGGCTCTGCGCGCTCGCGTCGGCGTGGGCTCGTGGGGCGCCGGCGTG
>JAYUXQ010001337.1:0-2517 GCA_043752905.1 Nannocystis sp.
GCGGACGGCCGCCGCGTCGAGCACGTCCACGGCTACACCGGCGAGCGGGCGATCCGCCGCGAGTACGACGCCGCCGGCCAGCTCGCGCGCGAGGTCCTCTATTTCACCCGCAACCTCGAGATCCGCGACGGCAAGCTCGTGCGCTGGGTCTACTTCGCGGGCGAGCGGATCGCCGAGAGCCCCGTCCCGCTCCCCGCGGGCGGCTTCCCTGAGCTGCCCGCCGAGACCCTGTCCGTCGCCCCACCGCCCGCGGATCCGCGGCACCTGTTCGCCCTTTTGTTGCTCGCGTTCGTCGCGCTGGCCTCGCGCATGCTCACCATGCGGCCCCGCCGGCTCGTCGTCGCCGCCGGCGCGCTCGTGCTCGCCAGCTCGACCGCCATCCTGAGCTGCCACAACAACGCCGACCGCACGCTCACCCCCGACGAGCACACCCGCTTTCACGTCGCCGATCGCCTCGGCTCCGCGGCGCTCGTCCTCGACCACCGCGGCAACGTGCTCACCCGCGACGCCGCCGACCCCTACGGCGCCTCCCGCCTCGCCTGGCGCGCCGACGAGGACACCACCACACCGACCTACCGCTTCACCGGCAAGGAAGACGACGCCCTGAGCGGCGCCATCGCCATGGGCGCTCGCCATTACCTCCCCGAGCTCGGCCGCTGGGCGAGCCCCGACCCGCACTTCCTTCTCGAGAACCCTGACGCCGCCCTGACCACGCCAGGCGAGGCCAACCCGTACAGCTACGTCGGCGGCAACCCCGTCACCTTCACCGACCCGACCGGCCGCAAGGGCCTCGCGCACGGCAGCGAGAACCGCCCCGGCGTCCTCGACAACTACCCCGACAGTCCGAATTCCGGCTTCGATAGCCGTATGGCTGCCGTCGCCGAGGATCGGGCTGTCGCCCAGTACCGCGGCGCACAGCTCGCCAGCATGGCCTACGGCCTCCTCGACGCCGCCCTGACCGGCCTCGACTGGGCGATGACCGCCTCAGACGCGGCCGACATGGTCAGCATGGCCGCCGGTGCCCCCGGATTGGCGCTCAAGGTCAGCAAGAAGAGTGTCAAGCTCGCCATCCAGCAAGCCCGGACCAGGATCCGCAACCTTGCCAAGGATGCCATCAACGCTGCCCGCAACGCCGGTGAACAGCTTGAACAAGTGGCGCTCAGCCGCGCGAGGTATCCCGGAACATCCAAACATGTCTTCGACGCACAAAGCACCGGACATCCCACAGATCTAACGATCGAACGGCCCGGCGGACCGAGCCGTCGCTCTCAGTCCTTGAAAGGGCACCCGCGCGCAGCGGGCAAGGATCGCGACGAGTACCCCCCGGCGTTCACGAAAGAGGGCGGCGAAGGTGCTAGCGTCCGGCTCATCGACCCGGCAGATAACCGCGGAGCAGGCGCCTGCATCGGCAATGCTTGCCGTGGCATGCCTGACGGGACGAAGATCCGCATCGTCGTCACGGAGTGATCATGCATCTCACCAAGCTGAACTTGCTGCTCGAGTCCGCCAACGAGATCGTCTCAGCCGCCCCGCCCGAGCTGGACGGCTGGACGACGCAACATGCGGGCGCTCGTTTGCCCGAGCTGGAGTACATGTACCGCCACAAGAACGGGTTCCTGGCGTTCGACCGAGCACTGCGCTTCTTCGCTGCCGATCCCCACGTCCACGATCTGGGCCTGAGCCGTTGGAACAGTCCGCGGCTATGGCGAGACCATTACGGCAGCTTGGCCGATGATCTACTTTTCTTCGCGGACGACATCTTCGGCGGTCAGTTCTGCATCAAGGACGGCGGGGTCTTCTCGTTCGAGCCGGAGACAGGCACTCTTGAGCGGCTTGCGGACGACCTCGAGGGGTGGTCGGCGCTCATGCTGACCGAGACCGACTACTACACAGGACGGCCTCTCGCGCTTGATTGGCAAGAACAGTTCGGTGCTCTGGAGCCGACAAGACGCCTGATCCCGACGCTGTTGTTCACCCTCGGTGGAGAATTCTCGCTGGCGAATCTCTCGGCGAAGGACGCGACGGTTGGGATGCAAATTCGCGGCCCGATCGCGCAGAAGATCCACAGTTTTCCTGAGGGCACGAAGATCAGGTTCGTGATCACGGACTGACGCACGCTGACCGCGTGACAACCACGTGCAGTTTCGCTAGGCTCATACTCCCATGCGTCTGCTCCTTTCCCTGATGCTGACAAGCGCTGTCTCCGCCTGCGGTGGGGGCGGCGGGGCATCCAGCTTCGGAGGCATGACCCAGCCAGAGATCACGACCGTGCCCGCCGAGTCGGAGACCTCCGCCGCGGACTCATCGACGAGCGGGCCGTCGCCGGACAGCTCGGCCTCCACGTCTTCGGGGACGTCGTCGACGAGTACCGGCACGAGCGACGGCATCGTCTGGGACATGGGCATGCCTGACTTCGGCCCGCCGCAGCCGGCGGGATGCGAGGGAAAGATCGACTTCCTGTTCGCCATCAGTGCGGGTGGCACGATGAAGAACGATCAAGAGCGTCTGCTTGTCAGC
>JAYUXQ010001338.1:0-2516 GCA_043752905.1 Nannocystis sp.
CCCGAGCTCGAGTTCCGCCTCGCGATCCAGGAGGAGCTCGAGCGCGCCGAGGACCTGCTGCGCGAAGGCGTGCCGGCGGCGGGCTTGTATGAGCGGCTGCTGACGCCGAAGCGGCCCGACGCGTCGCGCTGAGACGGCCCGAGCCCTGGCGTGACTCGGAGTGGGTGCTGACGCCGAAGCGGCCCGCAACGGCGGGCGCGGATGCGCGTGAGCGCGGTTTCGAGCGTTTCGCCCGCAGCGGCGAGGACGAGAAAACCAGCGATACTCGGGTGCCGTGCCCGACCGCCCCGCCGCGCAGATCCCCGGCTTGCAGGTGCTCGGCGAGCTGGGTCGCGGGGCCCGTAGCGTCGCCTTTCGGGCGCGGCGCGGGGACTTCGTGGTGGCGCTCAAGTTCCCGGTCGCGGGTCGCAGCGACCCTGCCGCGGCGCGACAGTTTCGCCGCGAGGCGGTCGCGCTGGCCAGCGTGGCGCACCCCTGTCTGCCGCAGGTCTTCGAGGTCGGCGAGGTCGACGGTCTGCCGTATGTGATCCGCGAGCTGGCGGAGGGGCGCAGCCTGGCGAGCGAGCTGGCGGAGGGGCCGTTGCCGGAGGCCGAGGTCGCGGCGCTCGGTCGCCAGCTGGCGCAGGCGCTGGCGGCGATCCATCGCCGGCGGATCGTGCACCGCGAGGTCGCGCCGCACAACGTGCTGCGGATCGACGCGGACCTGGTCAAGCTGATCGACTTCGGCACGCCACGTGGCGGCGGGGGGCCGCACGCGGCGCTCGGCTATCACGCGCCGGAGCAGACCGGGCTGGTCGGGCGCAGCATCGACGGGCGCGCCGACCTCTACGCGCTCGGTGCCCTGCTGTTTCATGCGGCGTCCGGGCGGCCGCCGTTTATCGCCCCCGACGCGGCGGAGTTGTTGCGCCTGCACGCGGTCGAGCCGGCGCCCGCGCTGGCGAGCGTGCGACCGCAGTGCTCGCCGGTGCTGGCCGGGGTGATCGCCCGGCTGCTGGCCAAGGACCCGGACGACCGTTACCAGACCGGCGAGGCGGTGGCGGCCGCGCTGGCGCCGTTGCTCGGGCTGGTGCCCGAAGCTGTCCCGGAGGACAGGCCGGCGACGGCGCTGGTCGGGCGTGGGCCGGAGCTGCAGCAGCTGACGCAGGCGTGGCAGCAGACGCGGCGGACGGCGGAGCGACTGGCGTCGGGGGCGGGGGCACTTCCGGTGGTGGTGGCGATGGAGGGTGAGGCGGGGGCGGGCAAGAGCCGGCTGGTGGCCGAGTTCGTCGCCCGGGTCGCGGGGCCCTCGGCGGCGGTCGTGCTGCGCAGCCGCTGCTCGGACGACGGCTTGCCGTTCGCGGCCGTGCGCGAGGCGCTCGACGGGGTGGCGCTGCGGGCCAGCGCCGACACGGCCGTCGCGCGCGAGCTGGCGGCCCGTCTGCGTGGGGCGCTGGCCGAGCTGGCCGGACTTTTGCGCGGGCTCTCGCCCGGACTGGCCGCGCTGGTCGCCGGGCCGCCGCCGGGTGAGGACACGAAGTTGACGCGCGAGCAGGTCGACGGCGCGGTGGTCGACTGGTTGGCGCGGCTGACGGCGACGGGCGGACTGATATGGATCGTCGACGATCTACAGTGGATCGATGAGGGCAGTTTGCGGCTGCTCGGGCGCTTCGCGGCCCGGCCGCTGGAAGGGCCAGCGCTGCTGCTGTGCTGTGTTCGCGGTGAGACCGGCGGCGAGCGGGTCGGCTCGGGGCCGTTGCCGGCCGCGCGGGTCGGGTCGGGTCCGTCGCCGGCCGCACGCGCTGGCTCCGGGCCGATGCCGGCCGCGCTCGGGGCCGAGCTGGATGCTCCGCGGCCGCGTGAGCGGGCCCGCTCGGGACCGGTGGATGGCCCGGAAGGCCGCGGGTGGCCGGGTTCGGGGCCGCTGGGCCGGCGCTCGGGGCCACGACCGGCTGCCCGCGGCCGCGGCGCGTGGGCCCGCTACGCCGAGGTATTGCCGGCGAGCCTGCATCTGTGGCTCGGACCCTTGCCGAGCGTGGCCGTCGGGCAACTGATGGCCGGCCTGCTCGGTGGGCGACGGATCCCACCCGAGCTGGTCGAGCTGGTGGCGCGGCGCAGCGACGGGATGCCACTCGCGGTGCTCGAGCTGGTGCGGGCGATGCTCGACGAGGGCGTGCTGACCCCGAGCTGGGATGTGTGGGTCGCCGATCCGAACGCGCTCGCCGGACTGCCGCTCGGCGGCGATGCATTGCGGTTGATCTCGGGGCGCATCGCTCACCTGTCCGAGAGGACAGGTGAGGTGCTGCGCCTGGCTGCGGTCTGCGGCGATCGCTTCGCGCTGCCGGTGCTGGCCCGGGCCGGCGCGATGGCTGCGGCCGAGGTCGAGATGGCAGTCGACGAGGCCGACGCGGCCGGGCTGGTCGAACGCGGACGGGCCGGCCACAACTTCGTGCATCACCGTGTGCGTGAGGCGTTGCTCGCGGCGTTGACGGTCGAACAGCGGCAAGCGCTGCACCAGGCGGTCGCGGCGGCGCTCGGGG
>JAYUXQ010001339.1:0-2516 GCA_043752905.1 Nannocystis sp.
GAAGGATAGGACCCATTGTCGGTAGCCCACCGCGGGCAGCACGTGGTCGACCAGAAGCGCCGCGCCCTCGGCCATTCGCCGACCCATGCCAAGGCGGGCCAAGGCGGACAGCAGCCGCGCCCTTTGCAAGCAAAGGCACCTTGAGCTCGTCGCCGCACTTGCTGCACGCCGTCCGCATGAAGCCCTTCTCGAAGTCGCCGCACCCGCCGAAACCCTCCAACTCGGCCCTCACGGCCGAGCCGTGAAACGCGTACACTCCCGCGATGCTCGTCCGCTGCGCCCTGACGCTCCCGCTCGCGCTCACGCTCACCGGGTGCTTCGGGCCGATGGGCAGCGCAGCGCAGACCATAGCCACGACGGACGCCACCGCTTCCACGTCCACCGTGTCCTCCACGTCCACGAGCAGCACGGACACCGGCACCACCGGCCCGGGCAGCACGGGCACGGTCCCCACCACTGGCGCGCCCGACCCCACCGGTCCCATCGGCTCCACCGGCTCCACCGGCACCACCGGCTCCACCGGCACCACTGGCACCACCGGCTCCACCGAGCCCGAGACCACCAGCGCGACGACCTCCACCGATACGATGGACGCGACCACGGCCACAACCGTGCCGCCCATGCCCGTCTGCGGCAACATGATCAAGGAGGAGGGTGAGGCGTGCGACGACCTGATCGGCAACGGCGACGACCTGCCGTGCACGTCGACTTGCGAGCTGGCCGTCTGCGGTGACGGCCTGCATTGCCGCTCTTGCACGCCAGTCGAGGAGTGCGACAACGGTGATGCCGAACCGAACGACGGTTGCACCGCGGATTGCCGGGTCGACGGCCGCCTGATCTTCGCCACGGCCACGTTCCACCCCGGCGACATCGGTACGGTGGCGGCCGACCAGGTCTGCACGGACATCGGCGTGACATACTTCGCCCCGGAGCGCACCTTCATCGCCTGGCTGAGCACCAGCGACACCCCGATCCTCACTCGCCTCGGCGGCGGCCCGCTCCCCTACCGCCTGCCCGGCCTGGAGATCGTGTTCGATAACACGGCCAGCTTGGTCCTTGGCCTGATCGAGCACGCGGTCGACCAGGAGCCGCTGGGCACCACGATCGCGGGCCCTGTCAACTGCGGGGACTTCGGCGCCCTCGCCTGGACCGGCAGCGATTACGACGGGAGCACCGCCGATCTGCACTGCATGGACTGGACCTCGACGATGGGCCTCGGCGAGGCCGGCAATGTCAAGGTCAAGGGCACGCAGTGGACATATTCGTGCATCCCGAAGTGCAGCTCGGCGCTCCGGCTCTACTGCATCGAGAACACGAAGTAATCCCTCTCGTCCGACTCGAGCATCGGCAGCCGCGACAGGCTCGGAGCCCGCCCGGCGACCCCGGTGATCGGCCGCTCGGCGGGCCCGGCCGGCGTCACCTCGCCGGGCTGCGGCTTCCAGGTCGCCGCGGCGAACCCGGGCCCTGCCACCGGATCTGCCACCACCGGGGGAGCCACCGGCACCGCGACCGGAGCGACCACCCCGGCACCGCCACCACCGGCACGCGAGCACGGGCTCTCCCGGGCAGGTTGCGAGCACCACGACGAACGCCTGCCTCCACGACCGTCGCGGGGCCCCTGGGTCCGTCCCTGCGGGTCCCGCGAGCGCTGCGCGTCGCCTCCCCCGCGCAGGTCGCGCGGCGCGCATGAACGACCTTGCCGACCCCGGCACAATTTTATGGCGCTGGCCCTTCAATTGGCCCAAAAGTGGCCCCCATGGCGACCGTGCAAGACCCCTTCAATACCCTGCGAGAGTTCCACTTCGCCGGCGGGACCGGCCGCCTCTTTTCCTTGCCGGCGCTCGAGCAGGCCGGTCTCGGGAAGATCTCACGCCTCCCACGGAGCATCCGCGTCGTGCTCGAGTCCGTGCTGCGCAACCTCGACGGTCTGCGGATCCGCGAGGACGACGTGCGCACGCTGGCGCGCTGGTCCGCGAAGGCCGAGCGCACCGAGGAGGTCCCGTTCGTGGTCGGCCGCATCGTCCTCCAGGACTTCACGGGTGTGCCGCTGCTGGTCGACCTCGCCGCGATGCGCTCGACCGTCGCGCGCCTCGGTCGTGACCCCGCGATCATCGAGCCGCTGGTCCCCGTCGACCTCGTCATCGACCACTCCGTGCAGGTCGACTACTACGGCCGCGAGGACGCCCTCGAGCGCAACATGGAGATCGAGTTTCGCCGCAACCGCGAGCGCTACGAGTTTCTCAAGTGGGGCACCGCCGCCTTCCAGGGCTTCAACGTCGTCCCACCCGGCATCGGCATCGTCCATCAGGTCAACCTCGAGTATCTCGCCCGCGGCGTGCTCAACCAGGGTGACATTTATTATCCGGACTCGCTCGTCGGCACCGACTCGCACACCACGATGATCAACGGCCTCGGCATCGTCGGCTGGGGCGTCGGCGGCATCGAGGCCGAGGCCGGCATGCTCGGCCAGCCCGTTTACTTCCTGACCCCCGATGTCGTCGGCTTCCACCTCACCG
>JAYUXQ010001340.1:0-2514 GCA_043752905.1 Nannocystis sp.
CACATCGACCCCGAGGCGATCCGGCCTCATCCTCGGCGCCGAGCACCACCAGCGCCACCACACCGCCCCCTTCAACACCTACTATTGCATCGCCAGCGGCTGGCTCAATCCTCTGCTCGCCCGCAGCCGCTTCTTCGAGCGGATCCACGAGCCACTGCGTCGCGTGCTCGAGCCGGTGTTCGGCGTCGCCGATGAAGTCGGCACCACGGCCCCTGTCGACTAAAGCCCGAGGCTGCGGTTGGTCACCGCGTCCGTCCGCTGCGCGCTCTCGACGATCGACTCGTACACCGCGTCGCCCTCCAGACCCTTCTGCCGCGCACGCTCGATGAGATAGTCGAAGCTCGGGCCGTCGGGCGCGCCGTACTTCTGGCGGTCGCGCTCCCGCAGGGCCTCGACCGCCGCGCTGTCCTGCATCATCGCTCGCGCGGTGACGCGCGCGTCGTGGCGCGCCGCAAAGGCCGCCCGCGCCCGCGCCTCGACCGACTGCCCATGAGCCCGCAGCGTCGCGTCGCGCGGCCCGATCTCCGACACGCGTTCGAGGTACAGTTGACGGACCTGACGATCGGTCCACGCGACCCCGGAGGCGCGCAGCGAGGCCACCTCGGCCGCGTCCGCCGGCTTCGCCAGCCCGGTCGGCCAGAGATCGCCGGGCGCGACCGCGGGCTCCGTCGCCTCGCAGCCGGCGAACACGCTCACTGGCCCCGTCACGCCGAGACAGAGCGTCAACCACCACACGAGCGGACCGCGGCGCATCGCCAGCAGTATCGCCAGCGTCCGGACCCGCCGCAAGCCGTGTAAGCTCCTCACCGTCGGCCGCGTTCGGGCGGCACTCCCTCGCCGCGCCCACGCGCGGCTCATCTCGCCGCCCCACGCGGCCTCTCGCACCGAGGCTCCCCGATGTCGCGATTGCCACTGCTGATGTATTGCGCCCTCCTCGGCCTCGCGCCGGGCTGCTCCAGGATGGCGAGCAACGAGTCTGCCACGCCCGAGTCTGCCGCGCCCGAGTCCGCCGGCGGCAGCGCCAGCTCCGGGTCGATGGTCACGGCCGACATGGCCCCGGCCACGAAGACGGCCGCCTCGTACGACAGCGACGACCACGCCAGGAAAGATTCCGGCGACGCTGCCGTATACGAGAAGATGGCGCCGACCTCCGTCCAGGCCGCCCCGGCCCGTACCCCGCCCGCCGACGCCAGGCCGATGGAGCCCAGGCCGGTCACCACCGAGGCGCGCGAGGGCAAGGGCACCACCAAGGAGGATGACAGGAAGACCTATGCGCGCCAGATCATCTACACCGCGGAGATGCAGATCTCGGTGTACAAGCTCGACGACGCGATGCACCGCGCCGAGGAGTTGACCCTCGCCGCCGGCGGTTACATTCAGAACCTCTCGCAGGGCTTCTACATCCTGCGGATCCCCGCGCCCGCGCTGCGCGGCGTGATGGACGACCTCGCCAGGCTCGGCGTCGTCGAGGCGCGCACCCTGCAAGCCAGCGACGTCACCGAGCAGTATGTCGACCTCACCACCCGCATCAAGGTCCTGCGCGAGACCCAGGCCCAGTTGCTGAGCCTCTTGAAGCAGGCCCGCAACGTCGAGGAGGCGCTCCATGTGCGCGCCTCCGTCGACGCCGTCACCATGGAGCTCGAGCAGGCGATGGGCCGCCTGCGCCTGCTCGAGAGCCTGATCGGCTTTAGTACCTTGACCGTGCGCATGAGCCAGCGCGGCCCGCAAAACACCGTGCCCTCGAGCAACGACCCCTTCCCCTGGGTCGACGGCCTGGGCGTCGAGGCGACGGAGTGGAACTGACATGACGTACTTCAAGACATGTTCTCTCGCCCTGGTCGCCGCCGTCGCGCTCCCGGGCTGCGCCGCCTACAAGATCGATCCTCCGCCCGGCTTCGCCGCCGTCAGCGAGCACGACTACGAGACCCGCATGAAGGCCCAGGACAACGTCGGCCTCAGCGTGCGTCGCTTCGAGAACGTCAAGGGCGGCACGCTCGCGTTCTGGGGCGCCGACCTCGTCAAGAAGCTCGGAAACCGCGGCTACGTCCTGAGGAACCAGAGCGCGGTCAAAACGAAGAACGGCAAGACCGGCACCCGCTTCGACTTCGACTACGAGACCTTCGACACCGAGATCCCCAAGTTCTACACCGCCATCCTCGTCGTCACCGACAAGTACAAGGTCGTGCTGCAGGTCGCCGGTGGCAAGGAGTTCGCCGCCACCTACGAGTCGCGCGTCCCGGAGATCGTCAGCCAGCTCAAGGTCCGCGGTTGTAAGATCGGGTCGAAGATCTGCGGCGGCCCGCAGCCGCCCCGACTCTCGACCCCGGCGCTCCCCAAAAAGGTCGCCACCGACGATCCAGCCGCGCCCACCGACCCCGCCGCACCTGCCACCACCGCGACCACCGCGACCACCGCGACCACCGCCGCCACTCCTGCCGCGCCGAAGCCCTGAGCGCGCAGGCGCTCGCGGACCGACCCGCGCAGACACTTGCGCGGGACCCTCGATAACTTCGC
>JAYUXQ010001341.1:0-2510 GCA_043752905.1 Nannocystis sp.
CACGCATCTGTTCTTTCAGCCGCCGGCGGCCCTGGCGATCGTGCCGCTGGTGCTCGGCGGGCTGTTGGCCCTGATCGCGTGGGGCCGCTGGTCCGAGAGGCCCGTGCTGGCCCGGCCGCGTCGCTGATCGCGACGACATACATTCCTCTTCGACGAATCAACCCCCAAGGAATCGCACGACACAACGCTGGGCTTCGACCACGTGACATACGAGCGCGACGGGCAGGCGGGCGAGGCGACCTCGGCTTGCAAACTTCGGGGCGGCTCGATACGCCTGCTCGGGGGTCGAGATATGCAGGCAGGTGCCGGACGACTGGACGCGCTGGTGGTCGGGGCTGGGCCGACCGGGCTGACGATGGCGTGCGAGCTGCTGCGACGTGGTCTAAAGATCCGCGTCGTGGACAGCTCGCCGGGGCCGAGCAAGCACTCGAAGGCGCTGGTGCTGCACGTGCGCTCGCAGGAGGTCTTCGAGCAGATGGGCCTCGCGGGCGCGGTCCAGGCCCGCGGCACCGCGCCCGGGACGGTGACGCTGATGAGCACGGCTGGACCGCTGGCGAGCTTTCAGTTCCCGCCGTTCCCCGGCCGGTTCGAGGGGCCGCGCATGCTCGACCAGAGCACGACCGAGGCGCTGTTGACCGCGCGTCTGGCCGAGCTCGGCGGCGTGGTCGAGCGCGGCTCGAAGCTCGTGGCCTATCGTGAGTCGGCGAGCGGCGTGACGGCGACGATCGCCACGCCGGAGGGCGAGCAGGAGGTCGAGGCGGCGTGGCTGCTCGGCTGCGACGGGGCCCACAGCGCGGTGCGCCGGCTCGCGGGCATCCCGTTCGAGGGTCTGCCCTACGAGGATATGTTCGATCAGGCCGACCTCAAGATCCGCTGGCGCGACGGGGCGCGGCCGGCGAACTCGGCGTTCATGTTGCTGCGTGACGCGGGCGCGGCGGCCGTGCTGCCGCTGCCGGACGGGCGCCACCGAATCGTGTGCATCGGCGGCGAGCACCCGCAGGACGAGCCGACCCTCGCGTATTTTCAAGCGATCCTCGCGCAGTTCTTTCCGGACGCGGAGGCGCATGACCCCGACTGGATCGTCCGCTTTCGCCTGCACCTGCGCATGGTGCCGCGGATGCGCGAGCGCCGGGCCTTCGTCGCTGGCGACGCGGCGCACATCCACAGCCCCGCCGGCGGCCAGGGCATGAACACGGGGATCCAGGACGCGTTTAACCTCGCGTGGAAGATCGCGCTGGCCCAGCGCGGCGCCGCGGCGACGCTGCTCGACAGTTATGATAAGGAGCGCCACGCGGTCGCCGGAAAGATCCTGCGGCTCAGCGACACGATCTTCAAGCAGGCGCTCGCGCGCAATCCGGTGATGCGGGCGCTGCGTGGCGCGGCGATCCGCGTGATGGTCCCACGCGCGGCGCTGCGGCGGCGCATGGCAGCGACGCTGTCGCAGACGCGGATCTCGTACGCCGGGGCTGGCACCTGCGTCGATGCCCGCCGCTGGCCGCGTCGTGGGCCGGCGCCGGGTGACCGCGCGCCCGACCTCGCAGGCGCGACGCCGCCGCTGATGATCGCGCTCGCGGCGACGCCGTGGTTCACGCTCGTGGTATTTCCAGGGACGTCGGGGGCGCGCGGGTCGGACGCTGCCGCGGAGATCGCCGCGCGCTGGCCGGGGCTGGTGCGCGTGGTTCGTGTGGTCCAGGGGACATGTCCGGAGGGACATGTCGCAACAGACCTCGTGTACGACGCCGCCGGGGAGCTCGACGACGTGTATGCGCCGCGGGGCGCCGAGCTGTGCCTGGTCCGACCCGATGGGCACATCGGCGCCCGCGCTCCACTCGCGCAGGCGGCCGCGCTCGCGGGTTATCTCGCGGGGATGCTCGCCGGGGTCACCGGCGGCTAGCAGCGTGCGCCGCCGAACAGCATGTCGAGGTAGGCGGTCGCCGGGGCCGCGCCGAACAGGCGGGTCAGGGCGTCGTGTTCGCGACGGTTGCGCAGCTCGGCGCGGCACCAGGCGTCGACGCGGTCGCTCGCCGCGGCGGCGCGTTCGGGCGCGAGGGCGAGGGGCGCGGGCCAGCGGCCGAGCGCGTGCTCGACGAAGCTGGCGACGGCGTCGAGCACGGCCAGCTCGGCGCCCCGGCGGACCCCGGCGATCAGGGCTCGCGGCGAGAACACCTCGTCGGCGAAGCTCGGCCGGCGCCGCGGGACCACGCGGGACTCGACCGAGGCGTGGAGCGCGGTGAGCATGGCGGCGGCGTGGGTCTGCCAGGCGGCGTCGTCGGTCGGCGCGAGGTCGACGGCGACCAGGCTCAGCGCGCCGGCGAGGCCGATCAGATCGACGCCGACGATCGGGGCCGAGGTGCCCGCGGCGGGCATACCGATGATCGTCACGCTGCGCAGCTGCTGCGTCGCGTCGGCGATCGTCGCCACGGTGAGGGCGGCGAAGTCCGGGCCGCGCCAGCGCCGGGTGTGCATGTGCAGCGGGTCGCCGGCGTGGGTGCCGACGAGCACGCCCAGCC
>JAYUXQ010001342.1:0-2507 GCA_043752905.1 Nannocystis sp.
GGCGGGTCGCCCGTGGTCGCCTCGCTCCCGTCGGTGCTGCCGCCGGGCGTGGTCGCATCGGTGTCGCCACCCGGGAGCTGGATCGTGCACCCCGGGGCGAGGGCGAGCATGAGCGGGAGGAGCGGGAGCAGCGGGAGCAGCGACAATAATGAAGGGATGGTGTTGCGGGTCATGGGCTTTGTTCTCGACACCCATGAGAGCGTCGCCACCGGGGGGCGATGATCCTTACACGCGGGTAACACCCCGCGAGTAAGCCGCGCTTCACGGGGTCTGGAAGCGGCCGCGCGCCCAGGCGTTGATCCGCGCGACGCTGGCCGCATCGACGGCCGCGGGCACGATGACGACCGCGCCGAGGCTGCCCGTGAAGCCGCTCCCGTCGGTGACACCATAACCACCGGCGCCGATCCGGCTCCAGGCGTTCATCTCGCTGTAGCCGACGTCGGTCGGGTCACCGACGGCCGCGCCGTCGATGTAGCCGGTGACCGTACCGTCGAGACCGTGGGTGATGCCCGCGAGGTGCACGGCGCCTGGTCCCTCGGCCAGGCCGGCGCCGGCCCGAAACGACGTCCACGCGCCCGCGGAATTGACGTAGTGCAGCCCACCCTCGGCGACACCGACGGCGCAGTATTGATCGTCGTCGTCGCCGACGACGGTCGCCAGCGCGTTGATCACCGGCGGGGTGTCCCACTGGTCGGGCGCGGGCGTCCACGGGGTGCGCATGACCCAAAAGACAGAGCGTCCGGCGGGCTGCAGCTCCGAGGCGGGCAGGGTGAGCACGTCGTCGAAGCCGTCGAACTGCAAGCCACCGATGCCGGTTCCGAGCGCGTTCGAATCGCGGACGGGGCGCTGCTCGGGGGCCGTCGCGGTGACGGTCAGCCCGTCCGCGCCGCGCTCGGTCCAGGTCTCGACGGCCTCGCCGCGGTAGGCCTTGAGGCGCCAGGTGCTGGTGATGTTGTACTCGAGGGTGTAGTTGCCGCCGGCGTAGAGCATGAAGTCGGGGCCGACGGCGACGCCCTGTGCGTGCGAGGTGGGCGTGAGGTTGGCGCTCTGCGGCAACTGCGTCCAGTTGTCGCCGTCGTCCGAGTACCACATCGCGTTGTGGTTCCCGGAGTTGTCGGCGCCAAACATGTACCACAGGCGATTGTCGAACACCTGCACGTCGGGCCAGGCGCGCCCGGGCAAGGGCTGCAGTGGCAGGCTGTGCTCGGTCCAGGTGACGCCATCGGTGGTCGACCACACCTCGGGGTAGAGCGTGCGCGGGAGGCCCTCGGTGTACGTGGAGCCGCCGACCAGCCACATGCGACCGTTGAAATCGACGAGTTGATTCACGAGGCCACGCCCGGCCCAGCGGGTCGCGCTGGCGGGCGCGTCGGGCACGACCGGGACCCAGTTCCTGCCGTCGACCGAGGACCACACATCATTGTGGTAGACGTAATCTTCCTCGAGGCCGCCGAGGGTCTGGCCGCCGACCATCCACAGCTTGCCGTCATAAACGCCGGAGACCTGCAGCGCGCGCTGCTCCCACGGCGGGTCGGCGTTCTCGACCGTCCAGGTCGTGCCATCGGCGCTGGAGACGACATCGTGGTTGTATTTGCCCTGATGATGATCGCCGCCGATCATCCACAGGCGGTCATTCCAGAGCACGGTGCTGTGCGCGTGCCGGCGCTCCCACTGCGGGTGGTCGTGCGGCAGCTCGAGGTTCCACTGCACGCCGTCGGGGCTCGACCACACCTCGTTGGTGGTGTTGAGCGGAGGATACACGGAGTCGGGCACGACCGGGCTAAAGCCGTTCGGGTTCATGTAACCGTTCCACCCGCCGAGCATCCAGAACTTCTCGGTCGCGGGCAACCAGGTCAGGCTGTTGCCGTCGCGCTTGCGCCAATCCGGGTCGATCTGTTCGGTCAGCCGGGCCCACTCGTAGGAGCTGGCAGGCACGCTGGCGGTGACGCCGAAAGCGGCGTCGAACAGGCGCGCGCCGGTGATGTCGGCCGGGCTCCAGGCGTCGACGGCCGCGACGAGGGTGCCGGCCGTATCGCCGCGGAGCACGACGACGTCGAGCGCGTCGCCAGCGGCGACCGGACCGGTGACGACGCGCAGCTCGCTGTCCGAGACGACCTCGATACCGCTCGCCGCGGCGCCGCCGATCGTCACGCCGCTGGCGCCGGTGAAGCCGCTGCCGGTGATCACGACCCGCGAGAGGCCGATCGGATCGACGATCCAGGGGTCGACCGTGGCGACGACCACCTCGGGACCGCTGGACCCGACCGTGGTCAGATCACCCGAGAGCGGATCGCCGCTGTGGTGGGTGCTGGCGTCGCCGTCGTCGCAGGCGATCACAGTGAGCAGGAGCAGGGCGCCGAGGCGCGGGGCCAGGCACGAGGGGAGCGGCGAGGAGGTGGTTGGCAGCATCACCCTGGAAGCGTCGGGACCCCCCCGCGTGGACCCTTACACGCGGGTAACACCGCGGATCCCTACTCCGCGAGGCCGGCGAGCCAGGACTCGACGAG
>JAYUXQ010001343.1:0-6269 GCA_043752905.1 Nannocystis sp.
AGCAGCGGCGTGACGCGCTGAGGGCCCTGGCGGAGCTACGGATCAATGCGGTGTTTTCGGTCGATCTGTTCAATGAGGGGGTCGACGTGCCCGCCGTCCATCTCTTCGTGCAGACGATGGGCCCACGCCCGTTCGAACTCGAGGTGCGCCTCGACCTCCGCGTCCGTCTCGTTCCGGAGGCGCGTCTCGTCGCGCGTCCGCTGCGCCGTCACTTGCACAGTCGCCGCGTTGACGAGCACCAGAGCCTGGTAGAACCCGCAGTCCCCGGGTGTGAACACCGACTCGAGCGCCCCGGTGCCGCGGTTGCGCAGCGTGAAGTGTTTGTCGATCAGCAGCCGCCCCGGGCAGGCCGCGCGCATCGCCACGAGCCGCGCGATCGATTCCTCGCGCACCTGCTCCCGGCGCGCCGATGGCCAGCGATCCAGCGCCTCGAACCCGTCCGGCGCGACGATCTGCCGGATCACGCTGGACCCCGTCACCTGCTGGTCGCGCGGCTCTCCGGCCACGTGTCGCTGTAGCCCCCAGATCCTGGCGGTGTTCGACCGATTTTGGCGCGGCGACGCGGTTCGCAGCGACGACGGTCACTTCGGCGTCGGTCTCGCCCTCGTACGCTCGCTGTGTGAGGCGCTCGGCTGGATGATCGCCGCCGAGAACCGCAGCGACGGATCGCTGGCGTTCGTCGTCCGCGCGGCCCCTGATCTGCGCGCAGTGCGATGACGACTTGCGCGTCAACTGAACACCCTCGAGTCCCCGAAATTCTCGGGAGTCAGCCCCCTGTCTTGGAGAGCTGGTGGCGACGCTCGGAGCCGCGCAGCGGCGACACGCGTCTCGTGCTCCTTGATGACCGTTTCGGCGCCTCAAGGCCAGATTTGAGGCCCCTGTGAACCTGGAAGGACCGGGAATGCTGGTGAGAAAATCCACTCACCGGGGGGTGCTGGTAAAAACTGACAGATGGTTAATCTTGAGTTGACGATGCTTCAACCGAAACGACCGCGCACGCCTGCGGGTTTACGGTTAGGGTGTCAGCGCGGCAAACAGCAGCGGACACATCTTGCTCAAGCTCCAGGTCGCCGACTTCAGCGGCCCCGCAGCGGCCACCAACGCGGCCTGATTTGTACTCCGACGCCGCCGAGAGCGCAGATTGGATGCGCACTGAGCATTCGACAAGCACAGGCGGGAAAGAGCGCACACGTATTTTGTATGACTCCCATGCCGACAAGGATTGTGTAGCCATGTTGAACGCCACGTCAGAACCATTCGATCGGGACGCCATCTTCGCCGAGCACTCCAGACCGGCCGCATCCGTGCAGCCCTCTCCTGGCCTGAGGGCCATTCGCCAGGGGATCTGGCAGCTCGAGCGGTACGTCCCGCCCTTCACCGACCGGGCGATGATCAACCTCTCCCTCAATGAGCACCCCTCGCTGCCCCCGCCGGCGTTGGCCGAGGTGCTGAGGAGTTTCTCCCTGGAGCGGCTGGTCACATACGATCAGGATCAGGCAGACCGACTGCGCAGCCGTCTCGCGGAGCGGGAGCGAGTGTGCCCGGAGAACATCCTCCTCTGCCCGGGTTCGTCGCATGGGCTCGCGCAGCTCTTCTCCTGTCTCAGCGGCGGGCCCGTGCTCTTTCCCTCCATCTGTTGGAGCTACTACGCCAACTTGGCGCGGCTCAACGGGCTGCCTGTCGGTACGTATGACGTTATCCAGCGCGAAGACACGTTTGAGATCGATCTCCTCTCCGTCTCCCGGGCGCTCCAGCAGGAGAATGTGTCGCTACTGCTCTTCATCAACCCACACATGCCGACCGGCGCCCTGGTCAACGGTGACCTGATCCTCCGATGTGCAGATAACGCGCCGGACAGCCTGGTGCTCGTGGATGAGGCGTACCATGGCTTTAGTCCCGCCGCGGGCACTGTCGCCGCGTCGATCACGGAGCACCCCAACGTCGTCGTCTCGAAGACCTTCTCCAAGTTCTTCGGACTCGCGTCGATCCGCGTGGGCTACCTGGTAGCGAGCGCCCAGGTGATCGAGCAGCTCGAGAAGACGCTTTCCCCCTTCAGCCTCGCGCCCCTCTGCACGGCCCTTGCATGCGCCGCACTGGAGTCCGAGCCGTACTACCACGAGCAGGCCGCGGTGTTGATGAAGGTGCAGGAGGCGTTTCGGCACCGGGTCGCGGCGCTCCCGGGAGTGCGCCCATACCGCTCCCATGGGAACTTTCTCTTGGTCGACCTGATGAACGCCGGTGAAGCGCACGAGGCCGAGCTACGGATCCAGGCCGCGGGCGTGGCAGTGCGCTCGGGTCGCTCGTATGGCCTCACGTCATTCTTGCGGGTGAGTGTCGGTACGGCCGAAACGATGGAGCGGGTCGCGGTGGCCCTTGCGGCGCGCGGAGGAGACCATGCTGGGCGCTGATACGACGGAACGCTTTGGCTTTGTGCTGGCCTTCGATGCGGGATACGCACGCATGGCCACGGCGCTGGTCCACTCGCTCAACCACTTCCACCCGGGCCGACCCATCCGCGTCTACGCGATGGAGGAGGACGTCGGGGTGCTCCAGCGCTGGGCCAAGGATTTTTGTGACGTGGAGGTGAGGCGATACTTGCAGGCCGGGCGGTTCAGCTTCGGCGAATGGCATCCGCTCGTGTGGGCCAAGCTGGAGGCGTTCGCGGATGAGGATCAGTCGTGCCAGGTGGTGCTCGACGTCGACCAGATCCTGTACCGGAGCCTCTCCGGTTGCATCGCCGAGGCGCTCTCTGCGGGCAAGACAATCTCCGCCAGCCCGGACATCTCCTCGCTTCGCGACCACGTGCTGCCGTCGTTCACCGGCGAGCCGTTGGGGGCATTGGAGCAAGTGTCCTGCTTCAACGCCGGGGCGATGGTCGTCCGCCCCTCGCGGGATATCTACCGCGAGCTGGTGCACCTGGCGCTGGAGCACCACGCGCACGTCCGGCTCCCCGAGCAGGCCGTCCTGAATCTGTGGGCGCGGCGCCATGAGGGGCACCACGATCTGGGGGAGAAGTTCATGATTCAGCCCTGGAGCCCGCGGGTGCTCGAGCTGGGCTCACCAAGCTGCTTAATCCACTTCTGGACGCCGCGGCCCGCATTTTTCGGCTCCAGCCCCTTGCGCACCACCGAGCCGTCCCTGAAGGAGTGCTTGAGCACCTTCGAGCGGGAGACCGGGCAGTGCTACCCGCTCGATCGCTTCGAGCAGGACTTCTTGCTGCGCCTGCAGAACAGGCTGGCCAGGCCATGACGAAGCGGCGCGCCCGTATCTTGATGCTCACGTTCGAATACGGCCCCATCCGCTGCGGAGGCCTGGCGACCATGGTAACGGCGCTGTGCCGGGCGATCGATCTGGAGCGCTTTGAGCCGGTGGTGGTGCTGCCCCGGTCAGGCCACTCGCCGCCCTGGCCGCTCGTGGAGCGGCACACGCTGGCGTACTGCGAGGCCGAGGTCTACCGGGACGGCGGCTGTGAGGTGTGGTTGCTGTCTAACGCCGTGCTCGACAGCACAGCCATCTATCCCGAGCCGATGGTGCATGCGAGCATCAAGAAGACCGACGAGTACGGCGAGCGGGTGGCGGACCTGCTCGGCGAGCTCCGGGTGGACTTGATCCACCTGCACGACGCCTATGGTTACAAGTGCCTATATGAAGCCAGACGCCTGGGCCTTCCGTCACTGTTGACCGTCCATCGGCTGCACGAGGACGAGCCGCCCCTCGCCTTCGCCGAGCTGGCCACGGCGCATTTGGTGGACGCGATGAGCACTGTGAGCTACTCCTACCTCCGTGAGCGTGGGGACTTCTTTGGCCGCCACGGCCAGGTCCACGTCGTCCCCAACGGGATCGACACGAGCTTCTGGCACGAAGACCAACTGCCACTGGCGCCAGGGGGACGTCCAGCGCGCCTGCGGCACCTCCTGGAGCACCTCGAGCTCCCGGAGCGGCCGACGTTTGCGTATGTCGGAAGGCTCGATGCCGATCAAAAAGGATTGGATGTCCTCCTCGAAGCCTATGCGCGTCACCTCCGATCTGCGCCGGTGAATCTGGTGGTGGTGGGCGTGGGAGAGCCGGCGCTGGCGCAGCAGCTGGCCGCGGCGGCGCTCTCGGGCGAGAATCTGCGCTTCATCCACCGGCAGTACGCGCCAGAGGAGGTCCGGTCGCTGCTCGGCGCGGTGGACTTCGTCCTCATTCCGTCGCGGTACGAGCCGTTCGGACTTATCCAGCTCGAGGCCATGGCGATGGGGGCGCTACCCGTGGTGTCGCGAGTCGGCGGGCTGAAAGACGTCATCATCGATCTGGGACACGAAGGTGGATTCGGGAGGTCCTTTCAGGCGGGCAATGCCGAGGAGCTAGCGAGCGCGGTTCAGGAGATGACACAACTGCTGAGCAATGTGCCGGCGCTGGCCCGGGCCCGCCAGACGGCACAGGCGGGCGTGGTGTCCTGGTCCGCGCCCGTCATGGCGCGGCGCTACGAGGAGCTCTACCAGGCCATGCTCGGGGCGCGCCCCGCAGCGCCAGAGGGAGTCGCACATGCAGGCTGAGTACTTGCCCATCTGCCACTGCGACCGCTCAGCGCGCGCGGGATCGACGCTTTCAACCGGCTCGGGCCTCCGCCAGGATGAGGACATCAACGCCCATGCGGGCCCTGAGCTGGGGATCGGAGTTGATCCGGTCATCGATATCTTCCGCTCCGCCGAGCTCGTGGAAGCTCTGTACATCGACATGGAACAGCCACACCTGACGAATCTCGAACCCCGCGGCGACGACCAGGGCCGTCAGCTCGAGCTCGGTGAAGTACCTGCAAGGCAGGATGGACTCCTGGTTGTAGATCAGCGCATCGAACTGCTCCTTGGAGACCGGCTCGGCGATCAGCTGGCCACCTTGATTGAGGGTCTGATCGAACGACTCCTGACCAGTGGTGGAGTGACAGGTGGTGAGGACGAGCTGGCCGCCGTCGAAGAGCACCTCCCGCAGTCTGCGCAGAAGCGTCGGGACCGAGGCCGTATGGACATGTTGGAGTACGTGGCTGCACACGACGGCATCAAACCGCGCGGTGGGGGCGATCTGCTCGATCGTGCCACAGTTGAAGGTGACCTTGTCTTCGAGTCCGGCCAGGCGGACCTTCGCCTTTGCCCGGTCGATCCGGGCGGCGTCTGGCTCGACGGCCTCGACGCGGTGAAAGCCCGCGGCGAGCTCGAGGATGAGGCGACCCTCGCCACACCCCGCATCCAGCAACGACGCCTGACCGCCTGTGTGGCCCTGAAGCCAACCGTTGAGCTTCTCCATGACGCGGTGATCGCTGACCTCCGAGTAGCGCTTGAACTCTTCACCAGCTCCATCAAACCACTCTCGGGTGAGCCGGTCGTCGCCATCTGGGTACGTATACTTCATCATCATCAACCTCCGCCGCAGGTTACCGCGGCTTTGCCGCGATCACCAGGACTTTGGTGGGCCGAAAGCGATTTCATCGATGCAACGCCGGAGAATCACGGGATCGTGCGGCCCCAGTCAGGATGCGAACTCATGTCTGCCCCGTTTACCCCGCCAAGCGCGCTACTCCTTGACCTCGATGGCACCCTGATCGATAGCGAGATGATCCACGCCGCCGGTTTGGCTCACTTTTGTCGCGATCGCGGCGTCCTGATCAGCGGGGCCGAGGCGCTCCACGTGATTGGTCTCGGTTGGCATGAGATCTACGCCGACCTGCGACTCGGCGAGCGCCTCGGGATCGACCTGCACGCGGTAATCGCCGGCACCGTCGCGGCCAAGGAGGTCCTCTTCGGCGAGGGCTCGGTGCTGCGGGTGCTGCCCGGAGCCCGGGAGGTCTTCGCGCTTGCCCGCGCGGCCGCGCTCCCGGTGGCGATCGTCACTGGTTCGGCCCGCCGCGAGCTCGAGCACGCGCTGCCAACCCTGGGCCTGCACGCCCGGGACCTCGCGGTCGCCGTCTGCGCCGAGGACGTCTTGCGCGGCAAGCCGCACCCCGACGGCTACTTGCAAGCCGCTCGCCAGCTCGGCGTGACCCCGGAGCGCTGCCTGGTGATCGAGGATAGCGAGGTTGGCATCGCCGCCGGGCTGGCCGCCGGCATGCGCGTGGTCGCGAGCGCCGCCGGCAACCCGCCGCGCGGCGCCGCCGGGCACCAGGACCAGTCGCGGGCCCACCTGCAGATCGCCTCGATGGCTGGTCTGACCTTGACCGACCTCGCCACAATGATGACCGAGGCTCACTTGTGAGCTGACTGTACAGACAGGATGCCCACTGTGCCCACGGAGCA
>JAYUXQ010001344.1:0-2504 GCA_043752905.1 Nannocystis sp.
CGCTGACCACCGGCGACACCAGCTCTGGCACCGCGGCCGACACCACCGGCGAGCCCACGACCGATCCGACCGGCACGGGCGACACCGGCACCGCGGATACCGGCGGCACCGATGATACCGGTCCGCCGCCGGTCACGGCCGTGCCGGTGTTCGTCGCCCAGGGTCACCACGGCCGGACCACGATCTCCTGCGACGACGGCAAGACGTGGATCCAGGACCGCTCGCAGGACGACGCCGTGCGCTGCTTCGAGGGCGACCTCGACTGTGACCACGAGGCCTACGCCGGGCGCGGCATCGCCTTCGGCGACGGCGTGTTCGTGCTGACGTGGGGCTGGGGCAAGCCTGGCACGCTCGTGCGCAGCACCGACGCGAACACCTTCGACGTCGTGATGACGGAGACCCCGACCTTCGCCGATGTCGCGTACGGCGCGGGCCGCTTCATCGCCAACAGCGGCACGACCAAGCTGTCCGACGACCTCGGCCTGACCTGGGCCGACGGCGGGTCGCTCGCCATCGACGTGAACACGCGGTCGATCGAGTACTTCCCGCACGGCGACGGCGTGTACATCGTCACCGGCGAGAGCGGCGAGAACCGCACGATCGTCCGCAGCCCCGACGGCGTCACCTGGACCCCCGCGAGCCAGCGACCGCCCGAGTGCGGCACCTATGCCTACGGCATGGCCTACGGCAACGACACGATCGTGCTCGCCAGCGGCAACGGCGGCATCTGTCGCTCGCCGGACGGCGGCGACACCTGGACCTTCAACCCCGTCACCGCGCAGTTCTCGTCGCCGCCGGTGTGGACCGGCAGCGAGTTCTACGTCTACGATGGCGCGACGCTGTGGCGCAGCGCCGACGGTGCGGCGTGGCTCAGCGAGGCCGTCACGCCCGGCGTCAGCATCGGCGCGCTCGCGCGCAGCCCGGACGGTACGATGGTGGCCACCAACGCCGGCTGGATGGCCTGGTACGAGAAGCAGCAGTTCTATCGCAGCACCGATGGCAAGACCTGGGAGGTGCTCGCCCCGGGCACCTTCGTCGGCAGCCACCCGATCAACTTCATCAGTCACGGGACCGTGACCCCCGGAGCCGGATGCCCCGCGCCATGACGATGCCTCCAATACGACACACACCCCTCCTGCTCGCGCTGGTGCTCGCTGGCTGCTACGACGGTGCGGGCTCCGACGGCGCCGACACCAGCGGCTCGACCGGAGCCACCGCGGGCACGACCCCCGGCACCGGCGACGGCGACGGCGACGACGGCGGCACACCGACCGGCGGCGACACCGACGATGTCACCACCGGAGGCGAGCCGGCCAGCTGTGAACCACTGCGCTCGCCGCTGCGACGCCTGAGCCGCACCGAGCTCACCAACACCCTCGCCGATCTGTTCCCCACGATCACCCTGCCGGAGATCGACCTCCCGGCCGACAAGCCCAAGGACCTGTTCGGCAACAGCGTCGACACCCAGGAGCCGACCGACGTCTACGTCGAGACCCACTGGCGCGCCACCGTCACCGTCGCCGCGGCCGTCGCCGCCGACCTGCCCGGCGTCATGGGCTGCTCGCTCGGCGACGACCCCGCGCGCCAGGCCTGCGCCGATACATACGTCCCGCTGCTCCTGCGCCGCGCGTTTCGCCGCCCGGTCGCGCAGGCCGAGGTCGACCGCTACCTCGCCGACTTCCTGCCGACCCAGTGGGGCGAGCACGGCTTCGACACCGCCATGCAGTTGCTCGTCACCGCCGTGCTCAACTCGCCGAGCTTTTTGTATCGCGCGGAGTTCGGGGCCGAGGGCGCCGACGCGGCCGCGACCCTGCCGCTACGCGCCGAGGAGCTCGCGGTGCGCCTGTCCTATTTCTTGTGGCAGACGATGCCCGACGACACCCTCGCCGCTGCGACCGAATCGGGCGTACTCGACACGCCCGCCGGCCTCGAGGCCGAGGCGCGGCGCATGCTCGCCGATCCAAGGGCCCGCGTCGCGACCGCCGACTTCCACCGCCAGTGGCTCGGCCTCGATGGCCTGCAGGCAATCGAGCGCGACGAGACTTTGTTCCCCGCGTGGAACCCGACCCTCGCGCCCATCATGGCCGAGTCCCTGCGCCGTTACGTCGAATACGCCTTCTGGGACGGCGAGGGCACGCTCGCCAGCCTGCTGCTCGACCCGATCGCGTTCGCCAACGCAGCGCTCGCGCCGATCTACGGCGTGCAGGCCGAGGGCGAGGAGCTCGCGCTCGTCTCCCTCGACGGCGCGCAGCGGGCCGGCCTGCTGACCCAGCCCGCGCTGATGGCGAGCATGGCCCACGCGAAGTTCGACGCCCCGATCAAGCGCGGCGTCTACGTGCTCGACCGCTTCATGTGCGTCGGCATCGGCGCGCCGCCGCCGAATGTCCCCGACATCCCGCCCGCGGACGCCAACGATGGTCCCAAGACCACCCGCCAGCGGATCGAGGAGACCCACGTGCAGGAGTCGTGCAAGAGCTGCCACACGCTGATCGACGGCGTCGGCT
>JAYUXQ010001345.1:0-2501 GCA_043752905.1 Nannocystis sp.
TCGAAGTCGCCGCTCAGCTGGAAGGGACCGGGCCCGGGGGCGAGAGATCCTTGCAGGCGCGCCGGGTCGGCGGGGTCGGTGACGTCCCAGCTGCCCTGATGCCCGGTGATATTGATGGTGCCCATCACGATATCGGTCTTGCCGTTACGGATGACGGCGATCGCAGCCGCGGGGTCGATGCCGACCCAGAACGGGTTCTCGACGGTGAACTCCTGCGCGGGATGCACGTCCGCGGCGGGGCCGGTGGTCAGCGAGCCGCCGAAGCCCAACTCGCTAAAAGCGAGCTCGCTGTCGGCGGTCTCGTCGAGGAACAGCAGGCGGACCTGCAAGATCTCGCCGTTGACTTCGGTGTAGCCGAAAAAGGCGCGAGTCGAGGTGAACTGGCCCAGGCCGCTCTCGCCCGTGATCGCGGTGCCGGGCGGGGCGATCTTCGTGCAGCCCTGCCAGATGCCGTCCGGCACCACGGCCGGCGTGTCGCCGACGTCGAGCCTCGGCGGGGCCGTCGGGTCGTCGGTGGTGCCCGGGTCGCTCGGGTCGCTCGGGTCGGCGCTCGTCGTCGCCCCGGTGATCGTGGTCGGCTCCGTGGTGGTGGTGCTGGTGGTGCTGGTGCCCGGGTCGCCCGGGCTCGTCGGGGACATCGTCGTCGGGTTCGGCTCCGTCGTCGGGCCGCCGGTGGTCGGCTGTGTGCCGGTGGTCGGCTGCGTGCCGGTGGTCACCGGCGTCGACGAGGTGTCCTCGCTGCTGCCGCTGTCGGTCCCGTCGCTGTCGAGGGTGCGGGCCGTGCACGCGGGCAGCGTCGGGGCGGTGAACAGGAGCAGGAGCGACGCGCGGGCGAGGTAAGGCATCAGACGGTCGATCCTACACAAACGCGACCACGACCGGGGGCGAGTGTTAGCTTCGATGCGGTGAAGGGCACAGCTCGCGTCGGCCGGATCCATGTGCGCGCGGGCGTGCTGCTGCTGCTCGGAGGGTTCATGCTGGCGAGCCCGGCCCACCGCGTGCTCGGCGGCCGCAGCCGGTATCTGCGCGACTGGATGCTGTATCGCGACGTCGGGGTCGGCCTGGTCGAGGCGCGCTTTGTCCGGCGCGCGGCGGACGGCAGCGAGCAGCCGGTCGACCGCTTCGTGGCGCTCGGCGTGCGTCGGGGCAGCGCGCCCCGGGCCCTGACGCACATCGAGGGCGAGGCCGGGCTGCACCGCGTATGCACGCAGCTGTGCGCGGCGCTCGGGCCCGGCGCGGATCTGCGGGTGTATGCACGGATCGCCACGACCTCGGGCTGGGCGGAGGTCGAGCGCGGCGAGCACGACCGCTGCCAGCCGGTGCCGCCGCGACCGGTGCGACCCGACGTACGCCCGCGGAGCCTGCA
Source organism: Nannocystis sp. (assembly GCA_043752905.1). Taxonomy (GTDB): domain Bacteria; phylum Myxococcota_A; class Polyangia; order Nannocystales; family Nannocystaceae; genus Nannocystis. The sequence continues at coordinate 1,367 of JAYUXQ010001345.1, forward strand.
TGACTGAGCTGCTGCTGCGCGAGGCCTCGACCACCAGCGCCGCGCTGCTGCGGATCGCGATCGTGCTGCTGCTGTGGACCCGCTGGGCGGCGGATCTCAGCTTCGTGACGACGCCGAGCGTCGCGCTGTCGCTGCTGTTCTTCGCCGCGACGACCTGCCTGCTGATCGGGTTGTGGACCCGCGTCGCCGCGGTGGCGACGGCGATCGCCGTGTCAATCCTGTACTTCTGGTTCGGCGCGCACCTCGGGCGCGCCGCGTGGATCCACCACCATCATTATCTACTGATCAGCGCGGCTTGGATCTGCGCGCTGACGCCGTGCGGGCGGTCGCTGGCGATCGACGCGCGGGGGGCCGGGCGCGGGCCGGTGTGGGCGCTGCGCCTGTACACGCTCCAGCTCGCGGCGGTGTACCTGTGGAGCGGCGTCGACAAGCTCTCGTCGGCGTGGCTCTCGGGGGCCAGGCCCCAGCAGATCGCGATGGACCTGTACTTCGGGTCGGACCCGCCGCAGTGGCACGCGCTGGCGGTCGCCGGCGCGTGGCTGGTGATGCTGCTCGAGCTGGCGCTCGGGCTCGGTTTTTTGCTGGGAAAGACCCCGCGCTGGCTGCTGCTCGCGGGCATCGGCCTCCACGCGGCGATCTATGTATGCGTGCCAGTGGCGACCTTCTCGGCGACGATGGTGTGCCTGTATCTGGCCGCGCTCGACCCGGACGCGGTAGATCGAGCATTGCACGGCGCGCGCGAGCCGGCCGCGCGCACCGTATCGCCCCGGCAGGTCACTGGGGGGCGGGGTTGATGATCTTCGTGCCGGTGCGCTCTCGTCGACCTTCGTTTCGTCGGGCGAGCCAAGCTGCGGGACTTTTGGTGCATTTTCGTGCTTGCCCGTGGACAGCTACGTCTGTTACCCACGATCGAATGCTTCCACGGTTGAAGATCTCCTCCATTGGACTCGCGATATTGAGCCTGTCCTTGGCAGCCACATCTGGCTGCGCTGCCAGGCCGGATACTCCGACCAGCTCACTGGCCCCCGCCCCCTCGCCGCACTCCCCCAATGCTGGAGAGCGTTTGATAACGGTGCTCAGCGCCGGCGTCGTAACGCCGGTAGGTAGCACGGCGACGGTGACAGGGACGATCACC
>JAYUXQ010001346.1:0-2499 GCA_043752905.1 Nannocystis sp.
ACGAGGGTGGTGCCGGCGGCGACGTCGATCTGGACGCTGGCCATGACGGTGTCGCCCATGTGGTAGGCGCCGAGGACCTGCTCGTCGAGGGCGGCGGCGGCGAACACGGGGGCGGCGAGGGCGGAGGTCGAGAAGGTCGAGTCGACGGTGAACGCCTTGCCGAGCTTTTGGGCCATGCTCTGGTCGAAGAAGCGCATGACGAGGCGGATCTTCGGGTTGATGTGGCGGGCGTCGAGGGCGACCTCGAGGTTGACGAGGTCGTTGTCGCTGCACGCGATCAGGCACGCGGCGTGCTCGATGCCGAGTTCGCGCAGCAGGGACTCGCGGCGGGCGTCGCCGATGATCAGCGGGACGCCGCGGGCGCGCGCCTCCTCGACGAACTGGCCGCTGTCGCTCGACTCGACGGCGATCACCTGCCGGCCGCGGCCGAGCAGCTCGCCGAGCACGCGAAAGCCGACGTGACCGAGGCCGATCAGGATGATGTGGTCGCGGTATGTCTCGGCCATGATGCGCACCCATGCCTGGCGATGGTTGTTGAAGTCGAGCAGCGAGGTGCCCACCTTGAGCAGGCCCTCGGCGAGGATGAAGACGCCAGCGATCGGGATCGTGAAGTACATGACCCGCAGGACCCAGTCATGGGGCAGGTCGGTCAGGTGCTCGAAGAACAGCTGGGTGTAGACCAGGAAGCAGGCGGCGATGAAGTCGAGGTGGGCGACGACGGCCGGGTCGCCGCGCCACTGCATCATCAGACCGCCGAGGACGAGGAGGAGCACGAGCACGAACAGGCGGCCCCCGAGCAGCCGCGCCGCGTACACGGCGAAGCGCAGCCGCGCTCGCAGCGGTGTCCGGACCCGGCGCAGCTTGACGTCCATCGTGGCCGGCACGGTAGCGCGGCAGGGGCGTGCCTGCCAAGCCTGATGGGCCGGTCGTCCAGAGCGGCATGACCCTCGGGCCAGGCTGGCCCGAGGGTCATGTTCACGTCAGGCGCGACGGGTCAGCCCGGCATGATCGAGCAGAAGCCGCCGATGCAGGTGCCCTCGCCGTCGCAGCAGGCCGCGTCGACCTCGCAGGAGTCGCCGAGGTGCGAGCAGGTATCGGGCGTGTCGTTGCAGGTCGGCATCTGGCCCTCGGCGGGCGGGTAGCAGAAGCCGCCGCAGCAGTCGAAGCCGGCGTTGCAGCCCTCGCCGATCTGCTTGCACGGGGCGAGCGCCCACTCGCCGCGCATGTTGGAGTTGTTGATCTCCTGGCCGGGGAGCCAAAAGGCGGGGTGGCTCGGGTCCTTGCCGGGCTCGACGTTGGCGTCGATCGCGGTGACCCACAGCTGCTTGCGGCGGCTGCCGGGGTTGGTGTCGGTGAGCGTGTTGCCGTACTTGCGCTCGGAGCCGATGATGAGCCAGTAGTAGCCGCCGACCGAGACGGGGAGGAAGGTCGGCTCGTAGGTGGTCTGGTCCTGACCGGGCTCGACGATGCCGAGGCCATTGGCGTTGTCGAGGCGCATCTGGGCGGAGCCGTCGAGGTTGGTCATCCAGACCTCGGTGACGGCGGCGCGGGTGCGGGCCTGATTGAGCCGGTCGAACGCGATCCACTGCGAATCCGGCGCGAAGGTCGGGTAGGTGGTGGTGCCCAGCGGCGGGGTCTTGTCGACGATCTGCGTGACGTTCGAGAAGGTGTTCGTCATCAGGTCGATCTCGGCCAGCCACAGCTCGCTGTTGTTGAAGTCGAGCCAGTTGCCGTCGGTGCGCCGCGCGAACGCCACCTTGGCGCCGTCGCCGGACCACACCGGGTGCACAGGCTTGCCGCCGGGGGTGGTCAGGGTCGACAGCACGGTCTTGTCGTTGAAGGTGGTCAGCTTGAGCGCGCCGGTGTCGTCGGACTGACCCCAGAGCACGTGCGAGCCGTTGGGCGAGATGGCCTGGAACCCGGAGGCGATGTCGGGGAAGTACTCGACGACGCCGGTGGCCGCGTCGATGGTGCTCCAGGGGCTGTAGCCGCCCTGAAAGGCAGCGGCGATCCGCGAGCCGTCCTTGGAGACGCTGTGACAGGCGACGCAGGTGACGCCGGGGGGCTTCTGGATGAACTGCTGCGGGCTGGTGTCGCCGATGTTGAGGCGCACGACGTTGCCGTTGTTGACCTCCCAGTAGTAGACAGCGCCCGTCAGGTTGGCGGGGGCGATCGTCCAGGTCTGCTGCTTGGCGGTGTAGTGCGTGACGCCGTCGAAGCGTTGTACATCGAACTTGACCGGGCCCTCGGTCGAGGCGGTCAGCTTGAGCCACACGTCGACCGGCATCACCGGGAAGCTGTAGCGCGAGGGCGGCGGGACGGTGGTGTAGGCCTTGAACTCGAAGAAATCGCTGTAGACGTGGACGTAATAGAGGTCGGCCGGGCCGCCGCCGTTCCACTGCACGACCGGACCGGTGAGGCCGCGCGGGAACACGGTGTTGTCGTAAGGATAAACGAGCACCATCGCGGGGTCGGGGTCGGTGGCGAGGCCGAAGCCGT
>JAYUXQ010001347.1:0-6255 GCA_043752905.1 Nannocystis sp.
ATCCAGGGATCCTGAGCGATGGACCTCCTCGACTACTACGCCGGCGAGCTCGCGTTCCTCCGGGAGACCGCCCAGGCCTTCGCCACCGCCAACCCTGCCGTCGCCGGCGCCCTGCAGGACCGCGGCACCGACCCCGACGTCGAGCGCCTGCTCGAGGGCACCGCCTTCCTCGCCGCGGGCCTGCGCGCGCGCATCGACCAGGCCGGCGCACAGGTCGCGCACAGCCTCGCCGAGCTGACGCTCCCGCACTTCCTCCGCTCGCTGCCCGCGACCACGATCGTCGAATTTCACCCGAACATCAAGAACCTGCGCGCCCGCCAGCGTGTGCCCCGCGAGCGCCCCTTGCTCGCGCGGCCAGTCAGCGGCACCGCGTGTCGCTTCCGGACCTGCCTCGACGTCGACCTGTGGCCGCTCACCGTCGCCGACGCCCGCCTCGACGAGTCCGTCTCGCAGCAACCGAAGATCTCCGTCGTGCTCGAGCCCGCCGAGTCCGCCCGCCCGGCCCTCGCCGACCCGCAGCCGCTGCGCTTCTACATCCACCACGGCGACCCCTCGGTGCCCGCCGCCCTCATGCTGTGGCTGACACGCCACCTCACCGGCATCACCGTGCTCAGCGGCGGCGTCGTCGTCGGTCGCCTCCCACCCGACAGCGTCGCTGGCCTCGCCGCAGCCGACAGCGCCGTGCTGCCGTGGGTCGACACCGCCCCGCAGGGCTATCGAAGCGTGCTCGAGTTCTTCGCGCTCCCCGAGAAGTTCTGCTTCTTCGAGCTCGCCGGCCTGCACGACCTCGCCCTCGGCGACGCGCGCATCGGCCTCCAGTTCGAGTTCGACCGCCCCCCGCCGCTGTCGGCCGCGATCACCCCCACGACCTTTCGCCTGCACTGCACCCCCGCGATCAACCTGTTCGAGGCCCCGGGTGAGTCGCTGTCCCGCAGCCCGCGTCAGCGGTCCTACCTCGTGCGCGCCGACGGCATCGACCCGCGACACGCCGAGGTCTACGAGGTCCGCAGCGTCACCGCCGTCAGTCGCACCCACGGCGGCCGCCGCAAGTTCGTCCCCTTCGCCCACGCCGGCCAGGTCGCCGGCCGCATGACACCGAGCTTCTCCCTCGTCCGCGCCCGCTCCCCCGTCGACGGCAACATCGACACCCACCTCGGCCTGCGCGACACCGATGGCGCCGCGCTCGGCCTCGACGAGGAGGTGCTGTCGCTTCAGCTCCTGTGCACCAACCGCGCGCTCCCGCTCGAGCTACAAGTCGGCGACATCGCCGGCGAGCTGCGCGGCGCCACCTACCGCAGCTACGTCAACATCGCCCCGGTCTCCCCGCCGGTGCGGATGGCCCTCGGTGAAGACAGCCTGTGGCGCCTGCTCTCGCACCTCGCGCTCAATCAACGCGGCCCCGTCGACGGCGACGCGCTGCGCGGCCTGCTGCGTCTGTACAACTTCCACGCGGTGGCGGGTACCCAGCGCGGCCGCCTCGCCGAGCGCACCGTCGACGCCGTCCGCGACATCAAGCGCGAGGCCGTCACCCGCCTGGTCCGCGGCGTCCCGATCCGCACCGTGCGCACCACCGTCGAGCTCGACGAGCGCGGCTTCGCCGGCAGCGGCAACGCATTTCTCCTCGGGCGCGTGCTCGACGACCTCTACGGTTCGCACATCAACATCAACGTCGCCAGCGAGCTGCGCGTCGTCCTCAGTCCCTCGCAGGTGGAGTACGCATGGCCGGTCCGGATCTCGGGGTGACCTCCGTACTCGCGGATCTACGCGCCAGCCCCGGCGCCTACGACCTGCTCGCCGCCGTCGACGCGCTCGAGGCCCACCTGCCCGCGGCGCACCCGGTGGGCTGCTCCCAGACCTTTCGCGACGAGCGCCTGCACTTTCATCACAGCAGCGCGATGCACGTCGAGGTCGGCGAGCTCGTCGAGGTCGAGCTGCGCGGCGAACCGCCCGTGGCCCACCTCACCGCCGCCCTGTTCGGCCTGTGCGGCGCCAGCACGCCGATGCCGCTCTACATGGCCGAGGAGGCCGACCAGGACGACGATCACGGCGTGACGATCCGCGGCATGCTCGACCTCCTGCACCATCGCCTGTTCTCGCTGCTCGTCCGCGGCGTGCGGGCGGCGGATGTCCCCGGTTCCCTGCGCCCGGACGGCCGCGACCCGTGGTCACGCCGACTGTTCGCGCTGCTCGGACAGGACGACGCCTCCGAGGCCCCTCGCACCCATCTCCTGCGCCTCGCGCCGATCCTCGCCTCGGGCGTGCGCTCCCCTGCGATGCTCGCCGCGGCCCTGCGGATCTGCCTCGAGGACCATCTCGGCAGCGCGAAGCTGCGTGTCGAACCACTGAGCGGCGGCTGGGTCGCGCTCGACGAGCCGCAGTGGAACCGCCTCGGCACGGCGACCGCCCGACTCGACGACAACGCGGTGCTCGGCACCGAGGTGCTCCACCCCTCGGGCGCCGCGCAGGTCGTCATCGGCCCGCTCGACGGCGAGCGCTACAAGCTCTTCACTCCCGGCGGACCCGGCCACACCACCACGCGCATCCTCACCGCCGGCTTCACCCCCGAGCCGATCCACTACGACCTCGTGCTCGAGATCGAGGACCATCGCTACCCGACCGGTCTGCTCGGCGTGCGCCACCTCGGCGAGGACCTCTGGCTCGCGCGCAGCGACCACGGCGGCCTCTCGACGCGCATGACCGTCCCCATCCTCGACGCCCGGCCGCACCACCCACAATCGCAGCGATAGCGACGCGGGTCGCTGCACCCGTCCATGGTTGGGGTCCACGCAAGAATGTTTTGGCTGCCGCCCCGCGCCGCGGATCCCTACAGTGCACATATGGGTGTCCAGGATGGTCTCCGTGCGCATCACCGTCATTGATCAGGACCTCGGCAAGCGCCTGCTGGACCGCAGCTTCGGCGACTTCCCGGTCCGCATCGGGCGCGATGCCGGCAGCGATGTCGCGCTGCCGTACGGCTTCGTCTCGCGTCACCACGCCGAGGTCCGGCGCGACGGCGACGACCTCTATTTATGTGTGCTCGACGTCAAGAACCAGCTCAGCGTCGACCAGCGCCTGTTCTCCGCCGGTAGCGCGGTGCCGCTGTCCCGGCGGCTCGTGGTGGCGATCGGCACGCTCGAGCTGCGCCTCGACCCCACGCTCGCACAGGCATCCCCACCGACGCGGCCTGCCGAGCTGGCTCCCGATGACGGCCTGCCGGTCTTCGACCTCGACGCGCGCGACGTCGTCGTCGCGCACGGTGAGATCGACGGCGACGCCATGCCTGCCCTGCCCGAGGACGACGCGGCTGCCCGGCACGCCGCCCGCTTCGCCCGCCTCAACGTCGTCGCACACTCCCTGCGGCCGGCGCACGCCCAGCTGTGCACCGCGCGGCGCGCGTGGGAGCTCGCGCTCTCGCAGGCCGTCGCGTCCGTGCAGCAGGAGGACCCCGCGAGCGTCGTCACCCTCCTGCGCGAGTTCCCGCGCGGCGACTGGAGCGGCTTCGCCCCGGCCGGCGTCGACGCCTTCTCCGACGAGCAACGCCGCGGGGTCGTCCTGCAGGCCGCCGCCGAGCTGCTGCCGACCATGCGTGCCCCGTCCGACGACGACGAGGCGCGCCGCTTCCTCGCCCGCACGATCGACATCCTCCGGGTCTTCGCCGCCTGCGTGCTCGAGCTGCAGCACGTGCGCGCGCAGCAGGCGACCGAGCTCGGGGTCACCTGGCCCGACAGCGGCGACCCTCTGGCGGCGATGGAGACCGGAGCGACCGTGCTCGGCTACCTGCTCGACTGGCGCGAGGCCGGCGAGCGGCGCAGCGAGGAGCTCGTGCGCCTGTTCGCCGGCCTCGTCGACCACCAGCGGGCCTACGCGCGCGCCGCCTTGCTCGCCAGCCGCGAGGCAATCGCCACGATCTCCCCGGCGCAGATCGAGCGCGGCGCCCAGGCGAGCTGGCCGAGCCGCAGCGCCGCGCTGTGGCGCCACTTCGAGGCCTGTCACGCCGCGATCGCCGGCACCCAGCACGACGAGCTCACCCCCCTGTTTCGCGACCTGCTCGCACGCGGCTACCGGGACTCGCTCGCGCGCGCCGGCGTGCCCGTGCGCGACACCCCTGCCCTGGACCCGCCATGAATCACCCCCTCCTCCGTCTCGCCACCACCCTGATCGTCCTCGGCGCTTGCCGTCCACCGGCCACCGACCTGCCCGCGTGCACCGGCCTCGTCAGCTCCGAGCGCGCCGTCGAGTCCGACACCCGCATGCTCCCGCCGGCGGCGTGGTTCTCGCTGCTCGTCCGCGACATCCGCCGCCCGACGCTCACCCCTCCGCCGGAGCCGAAGGAGTGCAGCGGCCACAAGATCGCCGCCAGGCCGCCAGGACCGGAGGCGGAGCTGCTGACACCGCGTCCGCTCGTCGAATCCGACCTGACCTTCGCGCCAGGTCCCGGCGGACATATGCTGGTATGGGCCCGCGTTCAGCACTTCGCCGACGGCACCGCGCGCGGGCCGGTCGCGCTGGTCCGCTGGGTCGCGCGCGGCATCGAGGTGCGCGGGGTCGGCACGCTGTGGGCGCCGACCCGGCGGGTCCGGCTACGCCTCGAGCAACTCGGCGAGGTGCAGCTGCTGGTCGCCGACAGCGAGCGCTGCGCGAGCGACGAGCCGCACAGCTGCGCCCGCGAGCTCCAGCTCCTGACGTTGGTGGGCCAGCGCTTCGTGCAGGTCGACCTGCACGAAGAGGGCGTCGACGGCGTCGACGCTCCTGCTCGCGTCGCCACCTTCGAACGCAAGGACACAAAAATGGACGATGGATGGATCCGCCGCGCCGATGTCTCGCGGCACGTCCAGATCCGCGACGCTCGCGTCGCCATCGCCGAGGAGCTGCGCGTCCGCGACTGTGATCCCTCGGCCTCGCCGGAGCTGTGCCGCGAGCGCCTGCGCGTCCGCGAGGAGCGCCCGCTGACCTGGAAAGACGGCCGCTTCTCGGCGCCCGCCAGCGCCTGGGCCCGGGTGGCCGGGCCATGAACCGACAGTGCAATGCACTAATATCCGACGCCGCGCAGCGTCTCGCCGTCGCGCCGGGTCGGACGCCGACGGTCCTTGCGGACCTGAAGGTCGATCGTCAGCACCTTCTTCGACTTGCGGACCGCGGCCAGCACCTCGTTGGCCTCCGCCAGCGAGCGCTGCCGCGACAGGCGCAGGAGATTTCGCCGCAGCCGGGTGCGACGATACGACCTCGGCTCCTTGTACGTATCCAGCGATGGCACCACGACGAGACTATAGCGCCCGAGCTCGGTCTCGACGAACGCGTACGCGCAGGCCGGTCGATCACAGGCCTTCGAGAAGGTCACCCACAGCCGGCGCATCTCCCCTTGCGTATCCTCGGCGATGACCATGCCCGGCACCCGGCGGCTGATCTTTCGCACCCGCGGACGATGCGCCCCGCGCTCGCTGAGCTTTCGCGGGTCGACCTTGTATTCCACTGGCACGGCCTCCTGCGCATAATACGAGCGCAACCGCCGACTGAGATAGATCCGCAGCTGGCCCAACTCGGGCCGCGGCCGCCTCGCCATGGCGTCGCCGCCCACGACCGGCTCGGCGGGTGCCAGCGCCGGCAGATCGGCCGGGGCCGTCGAATCGACGGCCTCGACCCGCGCCAGCTCGGCCGGCGTCAGATCGAAGCGTCGCGCGCACCCGGGGAGCACCACCGCCAGCAGCGCAGCGCTCCGCACGAGCGACCCGTATCGTTTCACGATTGTGTTCACTTCCCCCTGCTACACGCGGCCACGAATGTCGTCAAACCCAACTGGACTTGCATCTTTCGCCGCCGACTTCGATCTGCCATGGTGAGATCCGTATGACCGTCGCTACAGAGATTCGAATCATCGTGCATGACGCCGACGGCGCCGAGGTCTCGCGGCGCTCGTTCGCGGGTCCGCGGGTCCGGATCGGCCGCGTCACGGCGATCACCGACGGTCACAACGACATCGTGCTCCCCGACGACGCCGTGTCCCGCGAGCACGCCCACCTGCTCGTCGCAGCCGGCACGATCACGCTCGTCGATCGCGGGTCGATCAACGGCACGATGGTCAACGGCCAGATGGTCCGCGAACAGCGGTTGCTTCAGCCCGGCGACAGCATCGGCATCGGCCCCTACCTCCTGCGCTGCGACCCCGCTCCGCCCGCACCGCCGCCGCCGAACCCCGGGCCTCCCTCCCGGCCTCCCCTCTCCGGGCCGCGCCCCGAGACCGACGACCTCGCGCCCGTC
>JAYUXQ010001348.1:0-6255 GCA_043752905.1 Nannocystis sp.
ACGCAAAAAGGGCGGTCCTCCTGGACCGCCCTCTCGTTCGTCCCCGTGGGTACGGGGGATCTGGATCAGAAGCGCAGGCGCAGCTCGAACTGAGCGGCGATCGGCTGCTGGAATACAGTCTGCACGCCGAAGTTACCCTGGCGGGGCAGGACGCCGCGCTGGAAGAAGCTGGTCGGCGAGCTCGGGCTCTGGATCTTGCTGTGCTTCAGGTCTTCCAGGTCACCACCGGCGATCGCGCGGCCGTACGAGAACGAGTAGGTCTCGTCGACACGGAGCACGGCCTTGTTGTTGGTGAGGTTGGCGAGGCGGGCGGTGAACTCGAGCTCGAGCTCGCCGGGCAGCGGGTACGCGTAGCTGAGGCTCAGGTTGGCGAAGTAGCTCGGCTCGATGCGGCCACCGGCGCCGCGCGGGAGCACGTAGACCAGGAACTGACCCTGGTAGCGGTTGTTGTCCGCCTGGATGTTGATCGGCGCGCCCGACTGGTAGCGCACCGAGGCGCCGAGGGTCAGACGGCCGGCCTTCTTGAGGTCGAAGGAGTAGAAGCCGTCGAGCTTGATCGTGTGCGGGACGTTGGCGAACAGCGGGCCGTAGGCGTTGCGGACCAGCTCCGGGATGTCGTACTGCGACGAGGCGCCGAGGTTGATCGCGCCGGTGTTGCGGGCGACAAAGCCGTCGTAGTTGCCGACCAGGCGCGAGTAGGTGTAGCTGCCCTGGAGCACCCAGTTCTTGGCGAAGCGCTTGTTGAGCCGGAAGCTCCACGCGTCGTAGTTCTGGACCGGCTTGTTGAACAGCGTGCCGACCTTGGTGAAGGCCTCCGCCAGGAAGTTACAGCGGTTGAGCTCGCGGGCGTAGACGTCGCGCTGCGGGTCGTCCATGCCGGCGGTGTCGAACTTGCCCTGGAGCTCGGTGCAGGTCGCCTGCTGCTTGGCGATGTCCGTCGCCGAGACCGACTCGCCCGGGTTGGCGATGATGAAGTTGAGGCCGCCGTTGGTCGAGATGTCCTCGACCGTGCGGCCCAGGTCGGTGTGCAGCCAGTTGACGCCGATCACCAGGTCCTCGACGACCTCCTGCTCGTAGCCGACCTGGAACTGCTGGCGGTACATGCCGCGCAGCTTCGGCACCACGGCGCCCGCGGTCAGACCGCCGGTGCTCGAGTTGAAGTCGGTGCAATACTCGGTCGGGTTGCCGTTGACCGTGCGGTCCTTGGCCTCGCCACCGATCAATAGCGGCGTCGCACAGTCCGACTGGCGATAGGTGCGCTGGACGTTGACCAGGCCGCCGAAGGCGCGGCTGTTGAGCAGCACCGGGAGCTGGTTGTAGAACCAGCCGTAGCTGGCGTACAGGCGGCTCTTGCCCTCGTCGGTCCAGTCGTAGACCAGGCTGATGCGCGGGGCGACGTTGTCGTTGATGAAGATGTTACGCCTGCCGAGCAGGTCCTTCATGTCCTGCATCTCCCAGCGCGCGCCGACGTTGAGGTACAGGTTGGAGAGGATCGCCCACTTGTCCTGAAGGTAGAGCCCGTAGTTCTGGGTCGTCAGGGTGGCGTTGTAGGCCGGGGCACGGATGCCGGCGCCGATCGGCGTGGCGATCGCGCGCAGGTCGCCCTCTTCCTGGCGCACGCGGCCGAAGCCGATCGCGGTACGCTGGTCGGGGTTGTCCGAGTCGACGATGATCGCGCGGTTGTTGTTGACGCGGTTCTGCGTCGTGATCGTGTACCCGGTCGCCGGGTCGTAGCAGTACTCGCCGCCGTCCTTGGAGCCCGCCGGACAGTTGTTGTAGAAGTCGCCCTCGTTCGAGCCCGAGTAGCGGTTGTCGGTGACCTGACGGACGCTGTCGATCTCCGTGCCGTACTTGATCTGGTGCGAGCCGGCCCGCTTGGTGCTCAGGAAGTGCGTCAGCGAGAAGGTGCCGCCGATGCGGTCCGCGGAGCTCTTCGAGTACGATCCGAGGCCGCCCGACAGCCAGTTGCGGGTCGGACAGGTCAGGCCGGGCAGGCTGGCGCTGTTACACGCCTGGTCGACGCCCTGGACCAGGCGCACGGCGCCGTCGCGGTCGAGCAGGTCATAGAGGTTGCGGCCCTGCGCGTCCGTCTCCTGCGTCAGCGGGATGTTCTTGAGGTTCTTGTTGTCGAGCTTGTACGCCTCGATCGAATTCGAGCGCGAGTAATACAGGCCGGCGTCGATCTCGAGCTTGTCGTCGGCGACGCGACCCTCGTACTCGAGGCTGGTGCTGAGGCTGTTGCCGAAGTTGCTGCCGAAGGTGTCGTTGACGACGCCCTGGGCGACGCGCGAGCTGCCACCGATGGTCGCGGCCGGGTTGGTGCCGAACGAGTTGGGCTCGCTGCCCGGCGGGAGGCGAAAGCTGCTGCGCTGGGCGATCGGCGCCGAGCCGCCGCCGAGCCGCAGGCGGTGCTTGGGGGTGATCTGCCAGTCGAGGACGCCCTGGTACTGGAGGTACCAGTTGCCGGTGCGAAACTTCTGCTCGGCGAACTTGACCGAGTCGATGTAGTTGCCGTTCGACGCGCAGTCGTTGGTGCCGTTCTGGTACGGACAGTCCTCGTAGCCGCCCGAGCGGTCCTTGTCGCGGCGGCGGAAGAACGACTGGATCATCGAGTTCTTCTGGCCGCCCGGCGCGACCGCGACCGAGAAGAACAGCTTGTCCTTGATGATCGGGCCCGACAGCGTGAACACGCCCTGGCCCTCGTAGTCGCGGACCTCGGCGACGCGCAGGGACTCGTCGGTCTGGGCGACGAAGCGCGGCAGGGCGATGCGCGGCGAGAAGCGCAGCAGCACGGTGCCGCGGAACTTGTTGGTGCCGCCGATGCGGCGCGCTCGCACCTGACCGCCAGAGCCTCCGCCATACTCGGCGTCGTAGCCGGCCTCGAGGACCTCGACCTCCTCGACGAACTCCTGAACGATCGTCGCCGAGACGGTGCCGAACGCCGGGTTGGTCGCGTTGGCGCCGTCGACCACGTACTTCGACTCGGCGCCCGAGGTGCCGGCCAGGCGCACGCCAGCGGCGTCGCGGCTGGCGGTCGGCGACAGGTCGAGGACGGCGGTGAAGTCACGGCTGGTGCCGCCGACCGGCACCTGCCGCATCTCGTCCATCTTCACCTTGGTCACGTTCGCGGCGTCGCTGCGGACCTTGGACTGAACCTCGACGTCGATGCGGAACTTGTTCTGCGGGTCGACGGCGAAGTTGGCCCGGTACTTGGCGCCGGCCGGGACGTCCATCGACTTGTTGACGTTGGCCTGACCGAACAGGACCTGGACCGTGTACTTGCCCTGGGGCAGATTGCGAAACGAGTACAGACCGTCGGCGTTGGTCTGCATCTCCCGCTGGCCCTGAAGACAGGAGCACTGCAAGATGACGAGCGCGCCGGAGATCTTGTCACCCGTCTTCGCGTCCGTCACGGCACCCGAGATAGTCACGTCCGAGGCCGCCTGGGCGTAGTTCGGCGCCATGGCGACGACCGCTGCGGGGATCGTGGCCAGAGGCAAGGACAGCGAGTAACTGAGCAGAGAGCGGTTGAGGTTCACGGGGAGGGTGCTCCTTGCAGACACGGCAAACGGCGGCAAACGGCGGCAAACGGCGGTGGTATCAGGTGTGGCGACGGCCTATCAGACGGGCGCTGCAGGCGGAAACCGGCGGGATGCCAGCGGGGTATAACATAACGAAACGGCCGCTGAATACGCGAAACTGCAACAGTCTGCCGTGGGTCCGCGAGCTTGTGACCGGGCATGGATCGGACGTCGCTGCGTCCTCTCGCATGTGGCTTATAACGGCGATTACGCGGCCGAATCGCAAGATCGTGGAACGACGAAGATCGGAGAGGGTCGTCGGTCGGGCGCGGGCCTCACGAGCTGGAACCAGCATGCACAAGCTGGAACACGCTGGTTCGTGAGACCGATGAACGCAGCACGGCGGACGAAGGCATCGCCACAGCGCCGAAGATCTTTGGGATGCTGCGGCAACCGGCCGGGCCGAGTCAACGAAATTTGTCTCGGTACCATCCGCGGCTTCAGAGGTCGACGAGCTCGACTACTTCGGGGGTCAACGCGGGGGCCAGCGCCTCCCCCATGAACACGGCACCGACCCGGGCAAACCTGGCAGGCGCATCCGTGGCCAGGAAGCGGCACGCGGCGTGCCCCTCGGCCGCCGGGTGCAGGAGATTGCGCGCCGCCAGCTCGGCCGCGACGACGCGGGCGGTGGTCTCGGCCGAATCCACGAGGGTCAGCCGCGGGCCAACGACCGCCGAGATCACCGCGCGCAGGACCGGGAAGTGGGTGCAGCCGAGGACCAGGCAGTCGGCGGCCGGGTGCTCGCGCAGCACCCCGCCGAGGTAACGAGCGGCGATCGCCTCGGCGATCGGGCCGTCGGTCCAGCCCTCCTCGGCCAGCGCGACGAACAGCGGACAGGGGGTCTGCACCACGCGTGCCGTGGTACGTCGGGCGTGGATGGCCCGCTCGTAGGCCCCGCCGCGGACGGTGCCCTCCGTTGCGAGGACGATGATCTCCCCCGATGTGGACGCGGCGCAGGCGGCCTCGGCGCCCGGCTCGACCACGCCGATCACCGGCAGGGGGTGAAACACCTCGCTGAGGTGCTCGAGCGCGACGGCCGAGGCGGTGTTGCAGGCGATCACCAGCAGCTTGACGCCGCGGGCGACCAGGACGCGGGCGGCCTGCTCGGCGTAGCGGACGACGGTCGCGGCGCTCTTGCTGCCATAAGGAAGGCGCGCCGTGTCGCCGAGGTACAGCAGCGGCTCGTGCGGGAGCGCCTCGCGCAGCGCCCGGAGCACGGTAAGCCCGCCGACCCCGGAGTCGAACACGCCGATCGGCGCGCGTCGTGGATCGACGACAGGCCCGGGCATCAGCCGCGCAGCAGGATGTTCTTGGCGATCACGATGCGCTGGATCTGCGAGGTGCCCTCGTAGATCTGCATGAGCTTGGCGTCGCGGTAGATCTTCTCGACCGGGTACTCGCGGGTGTAGCCGTAGCCGCCGAACACCTGCACGGCGTCGGTCGCCGACTTGACCGCCAGGTCGGCGCCGGTGCACTTGGCGACGGCGCTGGTGATCGTACGCTTGATGTCGTTGTCGACCTCCCACGCGGCCTTGCTGTACAGCAGGCGGGTGATCTCGTAGGCCATCGCCATCTCGGCGATCATGAACTGCACGGCCTGGTGCTCGGCGATCGGCTTGCCGAAGGTCTTGCGCTCCTTGGCGTACCTCGACGACTCCTCCATGCAGCGGCGGATCATGCCGGCGCACTGCGCCGCGATCATCGGCCGCGACTTGTCGAAGGTCTCCATGGCGATATAGAAGCCCTTGCCCGGCTCGCCCAGGAGATCGGCGTCGGTGAGCTTGACGTCCTCGAAGATCACGTCGCAGGTCTCGGAGGCGCGCTGGCCGAGCTTTTTCTCCTTCTTGCCGATGCTGATGCCGGCGCGCTCGGCCTCGACGACGAAGCCGGTGATGCCCTTGTGGCCGAGCTTGGGGTCGAGGGTGGCGAAGCCGGTGAAGAACACGGCGTGGCCGGCGTTGGTGATCCACCGCTTTTGCCCGGTGAGCCGCCAGCCGTCGCCGTCGCGGGTCAGGCGGGTCTTCATCGCCGCGACGTCGCTGCCGGCCTCGGGCTCGGAGCAGGCGTAGCTGGCGAACACCGACTCGCGCGTCAGCCAGCCGAGGTAGCGCTGCTTCTGGGCCTCGCTGCCGGCGATCAGCAGCGGCAGCGCGCCGAGGTGGTTGCACATGATGCTGGTTGCGATCGCGGCGCAGCCGTAGGCGAGCTCCTCGGCCATCAAACAACCATCGAGGGTGCCCAGGCCGAGGCCGCCGTACGCCTCCGGCAGCTCGACGTTCATCAGGCCGAGCTCGAACGCGGCGTTGAACACCGGCGTCGGGAACTCCTCGGCCTCGTCGTACTCGTGCGCCACGGGGATGATGACCTCACGCGTGAACTTGCGTACGGTCTCGACGAGGGCCTGCTGCTCTTCGGTATAGGTGGGGTCGAACATGGCGCGGGCTCCCGATTATCACGGGGCTGGAGGGTTGTCAGCGGGGGGCGAGCCGGGGGCCTCGGCGTCACGACGGGCGCGCCGCGCGGTCTGGCGGCGCGCATCGGCCTCCCGGTCCGCGCGGGCGACCTCGACGGCGCGGCCACCGAGGATGTAGCCGATGAGGATCCCCAGGCACAACATGCCCGGAATGTAGAGGAAGTGCCCGAGGGTCATCGCTGGCTCGCCTTCGTCTCGCCT
>JAYUXQ010001349.1:0-2498 GCA_043752905.1 Nannocystis sp.
ACCGCCTTCACCGGATCGGCAATGCTCCGGCTTGCGGGAGTGGCCTGCGCTTTTGCCCTTGTGCGTGGCGCGGGCCCTCTGTTAAAGGCGGGCTCGACCTCGGCGACGCGTGCGACCGGCACGACCTCGGCGGGCCGGGCTGGCGTGACCGCGGCGGCGGGCTCGACTGTGCCGGCGGCGGGCGAGACCTCGGCGGGCCGAGCTTGCGTGACCTCGGCGAGCCCTGGCGAGACCTCGGCGGCGGGCTCCACCTTCGCGTATCCACCCACCATGCCGATCGAGCGTCCAGACCCCCAAAAGACCCCGAGCATCGCCAGCACCGCGAGACTTGCCAGGCTCAAAGCCAGATCTCGCCCACGCGGCCGGCTGATCTTCGTACGGAGGAAGACAGACCGGGCAATCTCCAACCCACGGATAAACTCGTCCATGCTGGCGTGACGGTCTTTGGGTAGACGTTCGGCTCCCCGGCGAATCTCAGCGACTACCGGCGCCAGCTCCGGGGCAAACTCACCGCTATCGATGGTCTGGAATCGGCCGGCGCGCTCGTCGTGGAGGCGGCGCCCGGCCAGCATTTCATAAAGAATCACGGCCACGGAGAAAATATCGCTTTGAACCTGGACAGGGTGGCCCTCGAAGAGGGCGGGATCGGTATAACCGATGGTACCGGCGATCTCCATGGAGCCCGTCTGATATTCGTCTTCGCTGTGCGGCCTGATGACGCGAGCTTTATATTTGGGCAGAAACACGCAGATGCCGAAATCAATCAGGCGCACTCGCCCGCTGGCCTCCAACACGACGTTGGCGGGCTTGACATCCCTGTGAATCACGCCAGCGGCGTGGGCGGCCGCAAGGATACGGGCCAATTCGATCGCGATATTGATCGACTCTACAGGCTCAAAGCGCCGGCCAGCGAGCGACGCGCGGAGCGACGGCCCATCGATGATCTCCATCGTGAAGTACGAGATGAGGTCGTCGGATCTTCCGCAGTCGTGGATCGTGGGGACGCCCGGGTGATGGACCGCGGCGAGAGCCCTGTATTCCCTCCGAAACCAGCCCTCGGCGCTGGCCAGCCCGACATTTCGCTCGAGGATCCGCTTTAGCGCGACGTAGCGCGCGATATCCGTCTGATATGCGAGGTGCACCGTTCCCATTCCGCCGCGACCCAGCTCGTGCAGCAGGAGATAACGACCCATGAAAAGTTCATCGGGCGGCGTTGGCCCGGGGTGCGCCGCGCCACGGCTCGCGGCCCGGAGGTCCGACCGCAACCCGGCACCGACCGCCGGGTGGTCAAGCAGCCGGGACATGGGCTCGGGAGGGGTCTGCGTGTCCATCGGCGCGATCGACTGTTGGCTCACAGGGCCAGCGTGCATCCGCGCCCGCAGGGCCGTCAATGACCGCGATCTGGGGGCCCGTTCCCCCAATCGGCGAACGCGGCCACGGTTTACGTGGCCGTTCGCCCCCGGCCTCAACGGCGCCGCTCGGCCCGGAGGGGCGTACTCGAGCGTATAGTGGGCCCATGACCGCGCACGCCTGCCTCGTCGCCGTTGCCCTCGTCGTCCCGCCGGTCCCCCAGGGGGCGCGCCCGGACGTGCGCGAAGGGCCGCTCGAGGGTCTCAGCGCCGACGAGCTTTACGACAGGGGGGCCTATCTGGAGGCCGCGGCCATGGCTTGTGCTGGCTACCTGTCACCGGCAGATCCACCCGCCACGCGTTTGCAAAGCGCCCGATTGGCCCAGGAGGCGTATTCGAGGGCCTATGAGACGGCTCGACCGCCGCGGCCGGAATACCTCTGCCAGGCGCTGGACGTTCTCGACGCGACGGCCGCTCTGGCAGTCGCGGACGTCGACGTGAGGCGCCACGAGACCCTCGCCGCTGTGCACCGGGCCACGCTGAAGGACCGGCATCCGGCCCATGTATGCGAGGTCGGCACGGAGCTCAGGCCCCTCACGGGGGTCCGCCGTGCGTCGGCGCCAGCCCCGATCGCGGCGCCCCAGATCTCCGCTCCGAGAAATACGAAGACCAACGGAGATAACGCGGCGCTCGCGGCGCGGAAAGCCTCGGGGGCCAGGGCGCTGAAGATCTCGGGGGCCGTGTCGCTGACCATGGGGGTCATGGGGCTCGCCGCCATGGGGGTGGGCATGGGGATCCGGTCGCAGGCGATCAGGGCAGCGGATCCACTGATCGCCATGCACGAACGGCAGGGCGTGCTCCTGTTCGGACAGGGCCGTGAGCTGGCCGCACTCACCGACGCCGTGACCGCAGGCCAGCAAGTGGCGCTCGCGGGCGGCCTCTCCGGTGCAGTCTTCCTGGTCCTGGGGGCGGCCCTCGTCGGGCGTGCTCATGTATTGACATCGCGTGCCCGAGTCGCGCCCATGGCTGGCCCAGGCCGCGCAGGCCTCATCGTGGAAGGACGCTTCTAGACAATGAAAAGCCATCTGTATTGTACCGCGCTGGTTCTGCCGCTTTGGTTTCCCCTGGGCTGCGGCCTGGGCCCGCTGG
>JAYUXQ010001350.1:0-2498 GCA_043752905.1 Nannocystis sp.
CCGCCGCCATGTTCTCGCCTATGCTCCGCCGCCGATGCCCGACCGCGACCGACCTGCCCCGCGCTCCGCTCCACCCGCTCGCGGCGACCGTGGCGGTGACTCCGACAGGAGCCGCGACCGGGACAAGGAGCGGGCTCCCACCCACAGCGGAGCTCCCGCCCGCAGCGGAGAGCGGGCTCCCGCCCGCAGCGGCGGGCCACGGGACCACAACATCCGGCCTGCCGAGCGCCCGGCCGACATTCGTTCGCCGGCGCCGCGGCGCAACACGCCGGCCAGTCGTCGGCCGGCGCGGCCGACCGTACGTGGCCCCAGCGTCAAGGTCCCGCTGGACGTCGCCCGTCTGGTCCGCGCCGGTCACCCGTGGGTGTTTCGCCACACCGTGCGCCGCGACCTCGACAACCTCGGCGAGGGCACCGTCGTCCCGGTGATGGACGAGGACGGCTACGGCGTCGGCTGGGGCCTCGTCGAGTCCGAGGGTGCGATCGGTGTTCGCATGTTGAGCCTCGCCCCCGACTTCAACTGGGACGAGGCCGAGATGGTCAGCCGGATCCGGCTGGCGCTACGTTTGCGCGGGCCGGAGCTGCTGGGGCAAGGCGCAGTGCGACTGCTCCACGGCGAGTCCGATGGGTTCCCTGGTCTCGCGGTCGACCGCCTCGGAGATTACCTGCTCGTCTACAAGTATGCCCGCGTCGCCGAGAGCTACCTCGACGCGCTCGTGCCTCTGCTCGAGCAGGAGCTTGGGCCGGCCGGAATCTATATGCAGGACCGCATCCGGTCGGTCACCGCCGACGACCGCCGCCCGCCCGCGTTCCACCTCGCCGGCAAGGCCGCGCCGCCGGAGATCGAGGTCGCCGAGGACGGCCTCAAGTTCCTCGTCGACGTCACTGCCCCGGTCTCGCCCGGCCTGTTCCTCGACCTGCGCGAGGGCCGAAGGTTGTCCGAGCAGTGGGTCAAGGGCCGCTCGGTGTGCAACCTCTTCAGCTTCACCGGCGCCTTCGGTCTCCGGGCGATCCGCGCCGGCGCGACCTCGGTGACCCACGTCGACGCCGCGGCTCGCAGCCACTCGCGCTGCCGGCAGAACCTCGCCGCCTCCGGCATGGACCCCGAGGCCGTCGAGGCGATCCACGGCGATGTGTTCACGCTGCTGAGCAAGTTTCGCCAGCGCAACCGCGTCTTCGACTTCATCGTCGTCGACCCGCCGCCGTTCTCCAACGTCAAGGGCTCGACCTTCAGCGCCCTCAAGGACTGGAACCAGCTGATGACCGCGGTCGCTGGCGTCGTCAGCCCCGGCGGCCATGTCCTGGCGATCTCCAACGCCGTGCGCTTGCCCGAGGACGAGTTCTTCCTGGCGCTCGGCGAGGGGGTCCACGCCGCCAAGCGCTCGGCCCGATTGGTGGCCGAGTGCGGCCTCCCCCCCGACTTCCCGGTCCCCCCGGCCTTCAACGAGGGCCGCTACCTGAAGATCAAGCTGCTCCAGCTCGACTGACGCTCGCGCCACCCCGCGGAGGAAGCTCACTATTTTCGCCCGTGCGCCGACAAACTCTCCGCGGCGCACGTTCGGGGCAAAGCCGTTTATCCTCGCCGCCCCATGCAGTCCCGGCCCCGCGCCCACGAGATCCGTCGCCGCTTCCTCGACTTCTTCGCCGGTCGTGGACACGCCGTCGTGCCGTCGTCCTCGCTGGTGCCCAGCAACGACCCGACCCTGCTGTTCACCAACGCGGGCATGGTCCAGTTCAAGGACACCTTCCTCGGCCGCGACCCTCGCCCGTACAAGCGCGCCGTGTCGGTGCAGCGCTGCCTTCGCGCCGGTGGCAAGCACAACGACCTCGACAACGTCGGCTTCACCGACCGCCACCACACCCTGTTCGAGATGCTCGGCAACTTCTCGTTCGGCGACTACTTCAAGCAGGACGCTGTTCAGTGGGGCTGGGAGTTCCTGACCCAGGACCTCGGCATCCCGGCGGAGAAGCTCGTGGTCTCCGTGTTCAGCGGCGAGGGCGAGTCGGCCCCGGCCGACGACGAGGCCTATCAGCTGTGGACCGCGCTGCTCCCCGAGGACCGCATCTACCGCCTGCCCGCCAAGGAGAACTTCTGGGCGATGGGCGACACCGGCCCGTGCGGCCCGTGCTCGGAGATCCACATCTTCCATGGCGACCAGGCTCCCGGCGACGCGAAGCGTGACGGCAAGTTCGGCCCCGCCTACGAGGACACTCGCTACACCGAGCTGTGGAACCTCGTGTTCATGCAATACGAGAAGCTGCCGGACGGCAGCCTCGTCTCCCTGCCGCGTCCGAGCATCGACACCGGCGCCGGCCTCGAGCGCCTCGCCGCGGTCGTGGAGGGCGTCGGCAGCAACTATCGCACCTCGTTGCTGACCCCGCTCGTCGACCTCGCCAAGCGCCTCGCGGGCGCCTCGATGGACGACCTCGGCGCCGGCGAGAGCCCCTTTCGCGTCATCGCCGACCACGCGCGCGCGACCGCCTTCCTGATCGCCGACG
>JAYUXQ010001351.1:0-2498 GCA_043752905.1 Nannocystis sp.
TGCTCGATCAGGACCAGGCCGTCGCCTACATGGCCCTGCTGTCCGCGGCCGCGCACGCCGGCGGCATGGCGATCGCCCAGAAGAACTCCACCGAGCTGCTGCCGCGCCGGGCCGAGATGGCGACCGACTTCGCCGTCTCCGAGGAGTGTAATCAATACGACGAGTGTGACGATTACCTCGGCACCTACGGCGACGCCGTCCTGATGATCGAATACACCGACGACGCCTTCGCCGCGGGCTGCGCGGCCTATCCGCAGGTCTCGATCGTCCGGCGCGACCTCCAGCTGACCACCCCCGGCGACCCCAATTACGTGTACGACGCCTGTTGACGGCATACACCTGACCCATACTCGCGGACGATATGCAAGGTCGCCTCGCGGGTGGCGCAGGCAGCTCCCCACTCACCGCGCCCGACGACGCGGCTTGCGTGGCCGATATACGCCAGGCCCTCCTCGACTCAGCCCGCGGTCGGATGGGCAGCGAGGGGCAGCTCGAGCACGAAGATGCAGCCCTTGCCAGGGAGGTTCTGCACGCGGATCGTGCCGGCGTGGGCGTCGACGGCCTGCTTGGCGATCGCCAGGCCGAGGCCGAATCCGCTCTCGCCGCGCTCGCCGCTCTCGAGGCGCACGAACGGCGCGAACGCCTCCTCGACCTTGCCGGGCGGCAGACCGCCGCAGCTGTCCTCGACCTCGATGCGGACGCCGATCGTCGAGAGGCCGCCGCGGATCTCGACCGAGCCGCCGGCGCAGCTGTACTTCACTGCGTTTCGTACCAGGTTGTCGAGCGCCGAGGCGACCAGGCGCACGTCGACCTCGATCTCGACGTCCTGCTCGAGGTTGACGCGGAGCTCGACGCCCTTGTCCTGGGCCTCGCCGAGCGCGCCGATCTCGACGTCCTCCAGCAACGCGCGCAGGTGCGTCCGCTCGCGCCGCACCGCGATCCCCGACGCGGTACGGGCGACGGTGAGCGAGTGGTCGATGCCCTCCTGCATGCGCTGCAGACCGCGGTCGAGCGCCGCCGCCGCGCGAACGTCCGCGGGGATGTGCCCGGCGCGCTTGAGCAGCGAGAAGGCCATGCGCGCCGAGCCGAGCGGGTTTCGCAGCTCGTGGGCCATGAACGCGACGTGCTCGTTGTGCTGGCGGAACAGCTCCGCGTCGCGCTGGCGACAGTACTCGGAGACCGCGTGGGCGATGCCGTCGATGATCGCGTCAAAGATGATCTGCAGCTCGCGGAACGAGACATCCACGCCCGCGTCCCGCACCGTGGCGACGATCGCGTCGCGCAGCACCCCGTACTCGCGGACCACCGAGTCCAGGCTAAAGCCCAGGCGCAGGCGCTGCTCGCCGTGGTCCGCCGCGGTCCTGCTGGCGTCCGTCTGCGGCCGATAGGTCGGCGAGAGCCCGCGGTCCTCACGCAACGCGATGATCACCTCGCGCAAGAACAGCGGCAGGTGGTCGACCAGCTCGACCGCGGGCATCGTCTCGGGCGCAAGCGTCCCCCGCACTGTCGCCTTCCAGCGCAGCATCACCTCCTCCGAGCGCCCGGCCAACACCTCGTGAACAGCTTCCATGGCCCACACATCTCACGAGTCTGTGACCGTTATCCAGACAAATCTCCCGCCAGTCATATTTTTGCGAGCGCAGCACCCGCCTCGGCACATACACGGAATCGTGATACACCGCATCGTTGCGTCGATCTCCAGGCTCCCCATAGCGATTGCGGGCGAAGCGCGCGCATCTTCATCCCAGGATGCACGCGCACGCATGACCGGCTCCTGGACCACCCTGCGGTACCGCGAGGCCTATGGCCGGACGGGAGACGACCGCGCCGGCCACGTCGAAATGACGTTGTGGTGCGATCGGCGTGTCCGCGTCGCGCATATGCTCGCGCCCCCCGCTGTCTTCGAGGGCAAGCTGGCGGAGTGGGTGTGGGGCGAGCGCAGGGAGCCTGGCGGCTTATCGCGCGGTCGAGCGCGAGGTCCTGGACTGATACGATTGCTGTGCCCTGATGTGATCCGGGCCATGGGTGGGTGCCCGCCGTCCGGCGGCCCATCGCCAGCCGCCCCCTTTGGCTCCAGCGCAGCCCCCACTTGCGCCGGACGGCGACCTGGCCGCACCATCCGGCGATGCGGATGCTTCTCCTGCTCCTCACGAGCCTCACCACCATGGCCACCATGGCCACCATGGCCACGCTCGCCGTCGCTTGTGGTTACAGGGTCGACGATTGCGATCAGCCCGCGAAGGCGTTCTCGGTGGACCAGGAGCTCGACGAGCTCGCCATCAAGCGGCTGATCAGCGACAGCCAGGTGATCGACCGCAGCCAGCTCGAGTGCGATATCGTCTGTGAGTTCATCTATCTCGACCAACATCCCAAGGGTGGGGCCAACGAGGTCGAGGTCTGCAAGCTGACGATCGACGGCGACTTCACCGGAGATCCCCAGGCGGTCGTCGGCTCGATATATTGTGAGGGTCGCGGGGTCCCGCAGTTCTGCGTGGACG
>JAYUXQ010001352.1:0-6252 GCA_043752905.1 Nannocystis sp.
ATCTGTCTTTTCGGACAGCAGCGGGGTGCCGTGGCGGGCGCCCCAGGTCAGGCTGCGACGCACGCCGCCGCCGCGGGCGCGGATCTCCAATTGCGTGGCACCGAGGCCGGCGAGCGCGACCAGGGCGAGGCCACCGACGGCCTCGAGCGCGAGCAGGGCCCGGTGGCGGCGCTCGGCGGGGGCGCCGGGGTCGAGCATGATCGAGAGCTCGGCGAGCTGCGACTGGGCGATCGGCGGGCCGTCGTCACGCACGACGCAGCCGCCGCGCGAGAGCGTGACCTCGATCCGCTGGGCGCCGGATCTCACGGCGCGGCGCACGAGCTCGGCGGGCAGCTGCCACGGGCCCTGGAGCTGCGCGACGGTCAGCTTGCGCAGCTCGGCCTCGATGTCGATGCGCAGGAGCTCGCGCAGGTCGACGGACTGGGTGGTGCTCATGTCGCGGCCTCGTGGACGGCGGCGCGGGCGGCCGCGTGGAGCAGGAGGGCGCGGCGCTCGACGGGGAGGTCGAGGCGGTCGGCGAGGTAGTCGAGGGCGGCGAACACGGCGGCGCGGGGGCGGGTGGTCATCGCGGCGGCGGCGTCGCGCAGCCAGGGGTTGTCGAGGGTGACGGCGACGACGCGGCGGCCGTGCCAGGGGGTGCCACGCAGGCGCAGGGGGGCCATGTCGAGGCTGCGCACCTCCTCGCCGAGCCCGGCGGCGGCGATCACATGCAGGCGCTCCTCGGCGTCGTGGATCGCAGCGTTGACCGCGACGAGCAGCGGGGTGTCGACGGCGGCGGCGAGCATGCGGTCCCACGGGTCGAGGTCGATCGCGCCGAGAGCGTCGGCGACGGCGCGGGCCTCGGGTACGCTGTCCTCGAGGACATGTGCTCCGCCGGCGACGGCCCTGCGGGCGATGTCGCTGGCGCCGCGCGTGCGGTACAGCAGGCCCTTGCCGGCGAGGGCGCGGGCGTCGTCGAGGGAGAGCGCGCGGCCGCGGGCGGTCGGGACCAGCGGGCGCTGGAACACGGCGGGCACCGAACGAAACGCCTCGGGCTGCTGCAAGGCGCCCTGCAACAGGCGCGAGAGGTCGTGGCCGACCTCGAGGGCGACCTGCCTTCGGGTGCGGCGGGCGAGCACGACGCCGACGCCGAACAGGCCGCAGGCAGAAGCCAGCAGCGCGAGGCGACCGATCCACAGGCGGAGGTCGGGGGGCAGCGGCGGACGCCTGGGGGCCGTGGCTCGTGACATGGTCGAAGGGACAGGTGGTCGGGCGGAGGGGTCGAGCGCGGGCGGCAGGGCGGGGGCGGTGCGGTCGTCGGGGGGAGGATCTGTGGCGGGGAGCTCGGGAGATGTGGGGAGCTCGGGCGAGGTGCTGGAGGCGGCGGGCGGGGCGGTGTCGTGGCTGTCCTCGGGGACAGGTGGGGTGTTGGCGACGGCGCTGGGGCGGGAGCTGGCGCTGGCGTCGGCGATCTGCCACGGG
Source organism: Nannocystis sp. (assembly GCA_043752905.1). Lineage (GTDB taxonomy): Bacteria > Myxococcota_A > Polyangia > Nannocystales > Nannocystaceae > Nannocystis. The sequence goes on from JAYUXQ010001352.1 coordinate 1,462, forward strand.
CCCTTGCCGTCGCGGTACTCGGCCCAGGCGTGCAGCCACGAGTTGGTGCGGCCGTCCTGACCCACGAAGCCGATCGCCATGCGGGCGGGCACGCCGGCCTCTTGAAGGAGCGTGACGAGCAGGGCGTTTTGCATGTCGCAGTCGCCGGCGCCGATCTCGAGGGTGCGCTCGATGAAATGCATGTCGCGCAGGTCGGGCGCCTGGTGCTGGGCGGCGACCTCGGGGGCGTTGCTGTAGGTGACGAGGGCGCGGGTCTCCTCGAGCAGGGCCTGCACGCGCTCGCGGACCGGCTTGCTTTTTAGCGCGCGGGCCCGGTCGCGGATCTCGTCGGGCAGGAGGCCCGAGTTGCGCGGGATCTTCGTCGGCGCGGGGGGAGCGGCCGGGCGGGTGGTGTAGCGCAGGGTGCCGCGGGTCGGGGTGGGCAGCAGCAGCGTGGGCTCGTCGGCGACAGTGGCCTGGATCGCGGCGGTGGCGTCGCCGAGGCGCAGGGAGCGGGGGTCGACGCGGTGGCCGGTCGGGACAGGCAGGCGCAGGACGCCCGCGGGGGACTCGACGACGAGGGCGACCTCGGTGCAGCCAGCGGCGCCGGGGCAGTCGCTGGCGTCGACGCCGACGTAAGGGGTGAACCGGGCGGGGTCGCTGGCGGCGGCCTGCCCCTCGGCGTCGAAGCGCTCGAGCACGAGGGCGGCGAAGTAGTGGCGCGCGGCGGCGGGCTCGTAGGTCAGCTCGACGGGGACGCCGCTGCCGCTGAGCACGTCGACCTGCGGGCCGCGGTACAGCCGGCCGAGGTCGGTGTAGCGCGGCGAGAGGTCGCCCGCGGCGCCGACGACGAGGGCGTCACCTGTCTCTCCGGACAGGAACGCGAGGTCGGTGCGCAGGCGGGAGAACACGTGGTCGCCCCACAGGCTCCACGCGACGACGAGGGCGACGATGGCCCCGAAGGCGGCGGCGAGCGCGGTGCGCAGGGCCAGGGAGTCGCGCAGCTGGATCCTCGCGTGGAACAGCAGGCGGCGCCACCACGACATCGGCCGCACGGCGTCGAGCTGCCGCGCGATCAACCGGCCCAGCTCGCGCTCGGCGAGGCGGACGAGCCGGGTGAGCGCCTTGTTCTCGCGGGCGTCGGAGCGCGACAGCAGCAGCTCGAGGGCGTCGCTCTCGAGCAGGGCCTGCGGCGCCATGCGACCCGGGAGCTCGGCGAATTGCACGCGGCTGCGCCCGGTGTGACGACCGCCGCCGGCGGTGAAGTCGGCGAGCGAGGCGGCGGCGCGGACCCGTAAACCACGGGAGAACAGCTCGACGCGCGCGGCGGTGCCGAGGCCGACGACGCCGCGCACGGCTCCGCGACGAAACGCGGAGCTGGGGGCCGGGAGCTCGAAGCGGGCGTTGACCGGCTTGCCGTCGACGGTGATGCGCAGCGGGTCGTCGGGGCGGTCGCGGGTGCCGAGGAAGCGGGCGTTTTGCCAGGCGGCCTCGAACACGCGGCGGCCGAGCTCGTCGTCGGGGCCGTCGCGTTCCAGCAACAGCTCGGTGCCGGGCTCCATGACGGGGCTGCGACGCAGGGCGGACTCGAGGTCGCCGGTGAGCTCGAGCTCCCACGCGCCGTCCTCGGCCTGTCCCGAAGGACCTGTCCCGGAGGCCAGCCGCGGCCGCGAGCGCACGACGATCCTGCGCGGCTCGAAGCGCAGGATGGACCAGAAGCCGACGCCGAAGCGGCCGACCTGGTCCCGGCGCGCCTCCTTGCTCGAGGCGTAGAGGGCGAACAGGTAGCGGCGGGCGTGCTCGTAGCTCATGCCCTCGCCGTCGTCGCGGCAGCGCAGGCGCCACACGCCGTGGCTGGCCTCGGTCGTGAACACGACGTTGCGCGCCCCGGCGTCGCGGGCGTTCTGCAGCAGCTCGCGCACGAATACCCACGGGTCGGGGCCGTAGCGGTCGGCCTCGGCCCGGGCCCGGGCCCGGAAGTCCTCGGGCGCGGCGTTACTCACCCGGCTGTCCTGTCTGGCAAACCCGCCGCACGCGGCTCCCAGTGTAGCGGCTCGTGGCGGCGCCGCACGGCCGGAAGCGGCGCTGCATGGCCGGACGCGCTGCCGCGCCGGGAGGGCGGTTCAAGGCCTGGCGGGTGGTTCAAGGCCTGGCGGGTGGTTCGGCGGTCTCGGGGATGTTCGGCAGCTCGGGCAGCTCGGGCAGGCCTGGCCCCCCGGCGGTCTCGATCAGGAAGTGCGCGCTGGCGACCGCGATCGGTCGGCTGCGGTCCTCCTGCCAGGCCTCGATGCGCACGTTGGCGACCCGCCGACCTTGTCGGGTCAAGATCCCGCGAGCAAAGGTGTCGACCGGCCGCCCCGGGCGCAGATAGTCGACGGTCAGGGTGATCGTCTTCGGTAATACGATCGCCTCGGTCTCCCACATGAGCTGGAAGATCGCGGTCGACTCGAGCAGCGCGCCGAGCACCCCGCCGTGGAGCGCGGGCAGGTACGGGTTGCCGATCAGGTGCTCCGCGAAGCGCAGGTGACCGAGCAGCTCGCCGTCGACGCGGATCACGCGGACCCCGAGGAAATTGGCGTACGGCACGGCCTCGACCAGCTGCGAGATCTCACCGGCGCGCTTGGCCGCGGTGATCAGGTCGACCAGTCGCGGTGATGGTGACGCGTCGCTCACGGCGCGGCCTCCGGCGCTTGCAGCTTGGCGCGCGTGCCGAGCATGAAGGAGCCGGTGCCGCTGGCGATCGGGTCGGCGTCGTCGTCGTGGTAGGCGACGCCGCGCACGAATGCGACGCTGCGCGTGACCTTGTAGCAGTGACAGCGAATGGTGACGTCCCGGCCGGGCGTCGCCGGCTTGTGATAGTCGATGCGCAGGTCGAGCGTGGCGATGATCATCGGCCGCGGCAGGGCCTGGAACACGGCGACGCCGCAAGTCGCGTCCATCGCCGCGCTGATCGCCCCGCCGTGCAGCACGCCGGTCTCCGGGTTGCCGACCAGCCGGAGGTCGTAAGGCAGGAGAAAGGTGGCTCGCGCGTCGTCCAGGGCGAGCACCCGCAGACCCAGGGCCCGGTTGTGCGGGACGATCTGCTCGAAGCGGCGGTTGAGGTCGCTGAGCTGCTCGAGACGCCCGGGCGGGTCCTCCGTCATGCGCCCGCGACCTCGATCGTCAGCTCGGTCGTCGGGTTGAGACCGGGCACCTCGGTGTGGGCGACCAGTTGATAGCTGACCAGCTCGCCGCTCGCCTGGAGGTCGACCGGCATGACCAGCTCGAAGGACAGCTCCAGCAGCTCACCAGCACCAAGCGTCCGGCCATCGAGCACGATCTCGACCTCGGCGACGCGGCGCCAGAACTGCCGCTCGGGCCGCCCGGGGGTCGGGTACACGAGGCGCATCTCGTCGAGGTGGACCTCGATGTCGGTGACCGCCGTTTCGTATTGACCGCCGCGCAGCGCAACGGTGCCGCGCAGGACCTCACCGGCCCGCGCAGGTGCGCCGGGGACCAACGCGATCGTGGGTGCACCGACGCCGACCATGCTCTTGAGTTTGTCGAGGATCTCCATGACTGTGCCCCTTTGCGTGTACGCCGCGACCAGTATACCCGATCCCCGATCGCCGACCGATGACGGCGCTTCCTGGCGATCCCTCGCTTCTGGTGATAAAAGCGGGGCCGTATGCGCCCCTGGACCCTCGCCTCGCTGAGCCTTTGCGCAGTTCTCTCGGCCGGCTGCGGCCGACGTTCGGAGCCCAGCCAGCCGCCCGAGCCGCAGACCACGCAGGACGCCGGCCCCGGCGCAGACTCCTGCGCAGCCTACGTGCAGCGCGTCGCCAGCGGGGTGCGCTGCCAGGAGGTCGACCACACCCGCTGCTCCTGCGAGCTGGTCGCGGCCGACGCGACCGGCGCAGGGCCCGGCTCGCCGCCGCTGCTCGACACGGGCGACGGTGCGGGTTCTGGTTCGACGACCGGCTCCTCGCCGCAGCCGCAGGCCGGCGCCAGCGCGACCCTGGTGTTCCCGCCCGGGCCCCCGAACACGACGGTGAAGTGTCTGAGCGGCCCGTGCCCTGTCACCACCGCGGAGCTGGTGACGGCCCCTTACCCGCCGCTGGCGGCGTCGGCTCAGGGCACGGTGGTCGAGCTCGAGTTCCACGCGGCCGACCACCGCCCGCACGTCGCGAAGTACACGATCTTCCCGGGCACGAATCAGGTCCCGTTCGCGCTCGAGCGCATCGTCGTGCTGCCGCCCGACAGCGCGATGATCACGTTCCAGGGCGCGCCCGAGGGCGCGACGGTCCAGTGCGTCAGCGGGCCGTGCCCGGACAAGAAGCAGTACGCGCTCGACAGCTTCCCCGCGGTCAAGCTGGCCAAGGACGACCAGACGCTGCTGCTGCGCTTCAACGCCCCGGGCTACCGCACGGCGATGAGCTCGTTCCAGGTCAGCCGCGGGCCCAACGTGATCCCGGTGTTGATGGAGAAGGGCACCAACGGCAAGACCCGCTGAGCGGTCGATGCCAGGAGCTCGCATGGCCATCGACGGCGTCTCTGTACATTCGCCCGCGCGACCGGAACTCGCAGCAGCGATCGCGGACCCGGGCTTCACGCCCGGACGGGCCGACCTCCCCGCCGTGATCGACCTGCTCGGCGAGGCCGACGAGGACGCGGCCGAGCTGGCGGAGCGAGCCCTGCTGCGCGCCGGCACTGCGGCCAGTCCGGCGTTGCAGGGGAGGCTGGCGGCGGCCGTCGCTCCGCTGCGGGCCCGCATCGTTCGCGTGCTCGGACGGCTTGCGGTCGTCGATGCCGGCCTGCGCTCGGTGTTGCTGG
>JAYUXQ010001353.1:0-2494 GCA_043752905.1 Nannocystis sp.
GGCCAGGGCAAGGACGACATACACGGCGGCGAGGGTCATAGCCGCACATCCTACCGGATCTCTATCAAACGCTCACTGGCCATTTCGGAGACACGACGCGCGGACTTGCGCTATCCTGGCGGGCATGATCCGACGCCTCGGTCTCCCCGCCGCCCCGCTCCTGACCGTCGCCTGCCTGGCCCTGCCGGTGCCGCTCGCGTGCTTCGGCAACGTCGAGCTTGAAGCATGCACCTTCACAGATCCAACCGGGTGCGACGATGCAGCCAGCGCCGCCGCTTCCTCTACAGGGGCCACCCCGGGCGACGCGGTGACCACGTCAGGCGCGACGACGGGCAGCGGCGCGACCGGCAGCGGCGGCACGACTGGCGAGGGCGGGAGCGCGGGAGCGACGACCACGGCGGACGACACCGCCGCCAGCACTGGCACCGACACCCTCGGCGAGCCGGTCGATCCACCGCCGACGATCGCCGATCTGATCTGTGACCCCGAGGTCGCCGACGAGGTCGGCCCCACGGTCTGCACCTACACGGCCAGCGCGGATGCGGTGGCAGCCGATCTCCTGGACGATGGCCAGGTGATCGCCAGCGGGCCGGCGAACGGCTCGGTGATCTTCCCGGTCACCAGCGGGCCGAACAACAACCCGGGCAGCCTGATCACGGTGACCGTGCGCGACGAGGCGGGGCAGACCGCGTCCGCCTCGCTCTACCAGGCGAGCACGGTCAAGGAACCGGGCACCGAGAAGTGGACGACGATCGAGCCGAACGACGGCGCGTTCAGCTCGGCGGGTGCCGTCGCGTTGCAAGGGGACTTCGTCATCGCCGCGGGCGTCCACTACAAAAACCCCCTGGTGATCGGCACCCTACGCCGGTACGACAAGGGCGGAGCGTGGCTCGGTAACGATGGCGGTTGGAGCAAGTCGCATACGGACTGGACCAAATACGCATGGATCAAGGCTGGCAACTTCGGGGCGACCGGCCTCGCGGTCGACGCGGAGCACAACATTATCCTCGTCGGCATCGCCTACGAAGACGGCGAGCCGCACCGATACGTCGCACGCTTCCACCCGGACGGTACGCTGGACTGGGAGCTGCCCGGCCCCGCCGGCACCGAGGCCCGCGGCGTCGGCGTCCAGCCGGACGGTACGATCTACGTCGCAGGCGCCAAGCGAACGAGCGTCAACCCGGAGCGGTGGGACATGGAGGTCTCGGTCTACGGCGCCGACAAAGCCGCCTATGGGCCCATCCCGTACAGCGACCCGGGCGACGACTTCAACAGCCGCAGCGAACGCGGCCGCGCCGTCGTCCTGCTCAAGAGCGGCCGCATCGTCATCCTCGGCACCCGTGAGATCGTCGATCCGAAAGACATCGACAGCCCGATCACGCGCGGCGTTGCCCTGCTGTTCGAGGGCAAGGGAGTGCGCGTCGGCAACGACTGGACGTCGAGCGGCGACAAGCTCGAGTACGATGCGATCCTCGCGGGGGTAGCCACCGACGAAGGTTTCGCCTCCTGCGGTTACGCCTACTCGGACCCGGACATGCCGGGGAGCAAGAACCAGATCCTCATCCGCTGGCACGGCGAGGACCTCCAGGAGATCAAGGCCCCCCGCCTGGAGACCACGCAGGGCGCGGCCATGTGCAACGCGCTCGGCTACAACATGGAGGGCGCGACGATTGTCGGCGCGCACGTCAACGTGCTCGGCGAGAACGACAACCAGTGGATCTTCGCCGTGCGCGACGCGGCCGATCTGCGGGTCGACTACCTGAAGCACAACGGCGCGAGCAATGGCCCCGATCGCGTGCAGGCGCTCGACTGCGAGTACCTGTGCGCGTGGTCCGGGGCCGAGTCGGTCGACGGCGCCGTGCAGTGGATCGCCGGCCTGTTCCGCGGGTAGCGATCACCCTGGGACCAGCAGCGAGCACTGCTCGATGATCGTCGCAGCGGTCTTCTTTAGCGCGGGGACGTAGCTCTCGAGGCAGATGCTCTCGAAGCGCCCGTGTGCCGCGGCCTCGGTGAACAGGCGCAGCTCATTCGGGCCGATCATCGGGTTGTACTCACAGGCGCCGTCTGGCTGATCGACGTCGTTCGACAGCACGAGCGTGACGATCGCCTCCTCGTTTCCCCCCTTGGCCACGACGAGCGCGTCGTACCAGTCCTGCGGCGTGCCCGGGGTGAGGTCGTCCTGCTCACCGTTGAGGACGACGACCGCGAGGAGCGCGTCCTTGCGCAGAAAGCCGTCGTTGCAGCCGCCGCTCAACATGTCGGGCTCGAGCGCGGCCTGCATCATCGTCATCGGCACCGCAGTCTTGGGCCCCTCACCCACGGTGGCGATGCACTTGAATGCCGCTGTGGGATCGGGCTCGCCCTCCACGATGTAGCGGTTGCCGCCGAACAGGTCACAGCGCTTGTTCGTCGCGCCGAAGTTGCCGGTGATCGTCACCCCCGCGCCGTCCGTTACGTCGCACACCACGAACGGCCCCTTGCAGGGGTAGTCCTC
>JAYUXQ010001354.1:0-2492 GCA_043752905.1 Nannocystis sp.
CCACGCGCTGCGCCGGGTCGTCGCTCAGCGCTGAGAGCAACGCCGAGGCGAGCGCTGCGGGACATTCGGGCACGTACTGTTGGGGCGACACCAGCTCGCGCGTCTTGCCCTTGAACGGTTGCCTGCCGGTCAACAGCTTGTACATCAGGAGGCCGAGCGAGTACACGTCGCACTTCTCGGTCCAGACCTTCGTGGCGCGCGCCTCCGGAGCCGTCCATTCGAATTTCTCCATCCCTCCGGTCCCGAGCTTGATTCGGTGGTCAGGCGGTGTGGGGTAGCGCTGCTCGACCGCGGCGTAGTAGCGGTCGGTAAACTCGCACATACCCAGATCTAAAATCGTCGCGGTGATCGTTGGTCCGATGTCGATCAGCACGTTCGCGTTATGCAGGTCGCGGTGCAAGATGCCGCGCGCGTGTAAGGCCGTCAACGCGCCAGCGAGTTGGTGCGCCACTGCGACGACGTCAGCGGGCTTGAGGCACTTGGGCCGCACGCAGAACTCGCTCGCCCGCTTGCCTCGCACCAACGCCATCGCGATGTAGCGGTGCGGGTGTTTTGGGGACGTGCGGCACTCGACCAGCTCGGGCAGCGACGGGTGCCGCGTCACGCTCAGGGCCTTCGCCTCGCAGGCGAATCGCGTGCACTCTTCAGTGTTGTCCTTGGCCTGGGCGCCAGGGAGCTTGAGAGCCACGTAGCGGAGCTCTTCAATGTGGTAGGCCCGATGCACTTCGCCCTTGGCACCCACCCCGAGCGGCTCAAGCAGCTCGTAGCAGCCCGCGAACAAGTACGGCGACGTCAGGTCGGCGCGCGCCGTTCTTATGGCGTCGAGGCGGCGCTGAATGTCGGCGGCGGAGGCGATCCGCTCGTCGGGGTCCAAGGCCAGGGCGCCGGCGACCAGCATCTCGAGCTCCGGCGGAGCGTCGCACTCTGGGCGGACGTCGTTCATCCGCCGGAGCTGCATCAGGTCCGGCATCTCGTTGGTGCAGAGCATGAAGATCGTCACGCCCAGGGCGAAGATGTCGAAACGCGGGTTCGGCCTGGCCCGCGAGACCTCAGGCGGCAGAAAGCCGGGCGTGCCCACCACCAAGCCGGTCGCGGTCTGATGCCGCGGAGGGGGAGTGAAACCGCCACTCTGGAGCCTCCCCCAGTTTTCGACCTTCGCGATTCCCAGATCGATCAGCTTGACCAGCGGCCGGTCGGTCGCGCCGCTGAGCTGGACGATGTTGCTGGGCTTCACATCGCGGTGAGTGACGCCGGCCCGGTGCAGTGCATCGAGCGCTCCAGCGGCCTGCGCGATCAGCTCGGCGACCTCGCGCCACGGCAGTGGGCCGTCGTCGATCAGTCGCTGATCGAGGCTTCGTCCGGGCAGCAACTCCAGCACCATGAAGGGCGCCTTCGTGTCCGTCTCGCCGAGCGCGAGGACCTGCACGAGGTGAGGATGTCTGAGCGACGCCAAGATGCGGCCCTCCTCGAGGAAGCGTCGCCTTGCGTCTGCGGTGCCTTCCTTGAGGATCTTGATCGCCGCCGTGTTTTGCAGCAGACGATCTCTGCAAGCGTGAACCCACGAGTTGCCGCCAGCCCCGAGCAGTTCACCGACCTCGAAGCGGTCGCCGAGGACGGCGCGAGGACCGAGGTCTGCGTCCGGACCGAAGAGCGTCCACCGCCGCGATCTGTCGACGGCGGGTAGCGCGGGCTCGACGGGGGTCGCGTCAGGCGGGTTCGGCATGGGCCCTTCGTCGTATAAGGACGGGCGCGCCGAAAAGCGCAAGGGAAATTTGAGCGGCTGGACGTCCGCCCAGTGCTCGATCGCGCAGCACCCATCGCCGGGTCGTCGAGTAGCCGGGTCTCGATGACTTGGGACGTTGACGGGCTCGGAGTGCTGTCCACCGTCCCTAAGCCCTGCCACAACCCTCGCGCCAAATGCGCCCAATGTGCCGCATATTCTGCCGCCGATACCTGCACTGGCGGAGTCGTGTGGGATCTTCTACGGTGTCCCCTGTGGCAGCGCAGGCACGGGACCACGTCACGACGGAGGAGTTGCTGGCCGTCACCAAGTCGACCCGCGACACGCTGTACGAATGGGTCGCACAAGGTCTGCTACCGCGACCACGGATCGACGCCGACATGAGCGGCCGACCGTTCGCCGCCCGGGTGCCGGATGCGCTCGAGCGAGTGCGCCTCATCGTCGCTAGCCTGCACGGCGGCCAGACGAAAGACGAGATCATCGACCTCGTCAACCGACGCTGGCCTCGGCAATGACACCCGCCAGTGACCGATCCGTACCAGATCCTCGGAGTGGCTCCTCATGCTTCGGACGAAGAAGTTCAGCGCGCCTGGCGTCACTTGATCCGAACGTGGCACCCGGACAAACATGCTGGAAACCCGGTCGCAGTTGCGATAGCGGCACGTATCAATGCTGCGTACCAAGCCATCAAGTTGCGTCGTACACGAGAGACTGGTGCGCGAGGACCGGATTTCGAGCCCTCAAACCGACA
>JAYUXQ010001355.1:0-2491 GCA_043752905.1 Nannocystis sp.
ACAGAGGGGATACCCTCGAGCGATGACGTACCGTTCGCTCGGATCCTCTCTCGTGGCCGCACTTACCCTCGCTGCTTGTGGCGATAACGGCGGCGGCGAAAGCTCCGGCGCGTCGACGGGCGGCACGCCGGCGACGACCTCCGCGACCGAGCCGCCGACCACGACCACGACCACGCCGACGACCTCGGTCTCGGGCACGGGCACCGACTCGGCCACCGAGTCGGGCGGGATGAGCGAGTCGATGGGCGCGACGACGACGACCGGCGCGACGACGACGACGGCGACGACGACGACGACAGCGGGCAGCGAGTCGAGCGGGAGCTCGGGGGCGGTCAGCGCGTCGACGACCGACGGGACGACGACGAGCGGGACGACGGGTGGCGGGACGACGACCGGCTCCGACACGACGACGGGCGTCGAGTGTCAGCCGGGCGAGACGCAGGGCATGGGCGACGTCGAGAAGAGCTTCCTGTGGGTGGCGAACACCGACGAGGGGAGCATCTCGAAGGTCGATACGCAGAACCTGATCGAGCTGGCGCGCTACCGCAGCGGCCCGGGCGGCGGCAGCGAGAGCCCGTCGCGCACGGCGGTCAGCTTCGATGGCCGCTTCGTCATCGTCAATAATCGTATGTCGGGCCGCTCGACGGTGGTCGCCGCCAACCTCGAGGACTGCGTCGACGCCAACAATAACGGCAAGATCGAGACCTCGCAGAATAAGAGCGACCTGCTGCCGTGGGGCACCGACGAGTGCATGCGCTGGACGATGCTGCACCCGTTCAACGGCGACTTCGGCGGCGGCCCGCGCGGCGTCACCTGGTCGCCCGGGGAATTTAATAAGGATACCTGCCAGTTCGAGGACCCCGAGGTGTGGGTCGGCTACCTCGCGCAGCAGCCCTCGACGGCGCACATGGTCCGCCTCGACGGCGCGACCGGTGACATCAAGGAGACGGTGATCGTGCCGGATTGGACCATCGGCTCGTGGACCAGTTATGGCCCGTACGGCGCGGCGCTCGACAAGAATCTCGATGTGTGGTTCGTCGGCCTGCGTGGCGCGCTGTACCGCGTCAACGCCAGCGAGGACCCGGCGACCACCGACCGCTGGATCCCCGCCAACGACTACCAGATCTACGGCATGACGGTCGACCCGGACGGCGACCCGTGGTTCGGCCCCAACTGCGGCGACATCATGACCTTCGACGCCAAGACGGAGCAGTTCATCGCGGTCGCCGGCACCAACGCCTGCCACCGCGGCCTCGCGGCCGACAAGAACGGAAGCGTGTGGGTCGCCGACAACAGCGAGTGCGGCGTCTGGCAGGTCGACCACAAGACCAACACCCTGATCAAGTTCCACAAGCTCAACCCGTGCTCGACCCCGGTCGGCGTGTCGGTCGACCTCGAGGGCTTCGTGTGGGTCGTCGACGAGGCCGGCTGGGCCTGGAAGATCGACCCGAAGAACGTCCCGGCGATGCAAAAGCTCGACATCATTGGCGATCATTACACGTACTCGGACATGACCGGCGGCCAGCTCAAGAGCGTGATCTTGCCGCAGTGATCCCGTGGTCGCTCTCCCTTACGATTCCCTTGCCGCGGTGTGACCCGCGGTGTAGGCAGTAAGAGCGGCAGCGACCCCGTCATTGCGGGCATGGTGGCGGTCCACGTAGAACTTGGCCATCTCCGTGCCCGCGTGGCCGAGGTGATCGGCGATGGCCCACGGGCCCATGCCGGCCTTGGCGAGTGCGGTCGCGCAAGTCTTCCTCAAGATGTGCGTCGCCTTGTAAGGGATGCTCAGGCGCTTGCACAGGCGCGCCATGACTCGCACGTAGCAGGACGGCTCGATGCACAGCACTTGGTCATCCTCGTCGCGCCGCTGACCCGGGAACAGCCAGCCCTTGCGGTCCTTGAGCTGCGCCACGAACTCGCGGATCGCCGTGCTCGCGTCGGGCGTGAGCGTGAGCGTGCGGACCTTGCCGGTCTTGGTCGGACGGATCGTCCGCTCCCAGATCGAGCGCTGGACCGTGAGGGTGAGGATGCCGTCGCCGACCTCCTCGAAGTCGGCGCCCTGGACGGCGCAGACCTCCCCGCGGCGCAGCCCGCCGACGATGCCGAGGTAGAGCATGACGAGGTCACGCGCCGACTCGAAGCCGCCGAGCAACGCCGCCGTGTGCTCGGGCGAGTACGCCTCTGCCTTGTGCTCGGGCTTGCGGACCTGCGGGAGCCGGATCAGCACCGGCGACTTCCCGAGGATGGCCGCGACGCTCAGCTCGCGGTTGAGAGAGGCGATGACCTGACGCAGCGTGTTCTGCGACAGGTGGCCGTGGGTCTTCTTGAGCTCCATTCCATCCGCCGGGACGATGCTGTCCAGCGGGCGGTCGCCCAGCACGGGGATCACGTAGGTGACGATGTGCTGGTTGTAGTTGCGGACGGTCGCCGGAGACTTGTTCTCGGTGCGGCAGTAGTCCAGGAACATCGGGAGGAACTCCCGCACGGTCGG
>JAYUXQ010001356.1:0-6220 GCA_043752905.1 Nannocystis sp.
GGTCGCAAGTCGCAGCTCGACCTCGACACGATCTATCAATCGCTGGTCGCCCGCGAGAACGACGTCGTGCTCGCCGAGAACGTCCTGCTCGACCGCAGCCTGACCGTGCGCACGCTGATGGGCCAGGACTTCATCGACCGCAAGGTCCTCGGCATCATCCCGCGCACCGACCCCCAGGCGCTCGCCCTGACGCCCGTCGACCTCAACGCCAAGGTCAAGCAGGCCCTCAAGGGCCATCCGCAGCTGCGCCAGCTGGAGATCAGCCTCGCCAGTCAGCGCATCGACGAGCTCGTCGCCGCCAACAAGCGCCTGCCCCAGCTCGATGCCCGCGTCGTGTTCACCCCCCAGGGCCGATCGATCGACGCCAAGGCCAATCCCAGCGCCGGCACCCCCGCGCTCACCGGCAACTGGGGCCAGGCCTTCCAGAACTTCTTCAACCAGGGCGACGCCATCTCCGAGAAGGGCCTGCTCGCCGACTACAACGCCCGCATCGAGCTCACGCTCGCCTGGGACATCCAGAACCGGGCCCCAAGAGCCACCCACGAGCGCATCATCCTCGAGATGCGGCGCGCCGAGGCCCAGCTGCGGCGTAATCAGCAGAACATCGCCATGTCGGTCATCCGGGCCGTCAACGCCCAGCGCACCGCAGGCGCCCGCATGTCGATCACCGCCGAGTCCGTGCGCCTGGCCCAGTCGAACCTGCGCGCCGAGGAGGCCCGTAACAAGGTCGGCCGCTCGACCAGCTACGACGTCCTGTTCCGTCAGGACGAGCTCGCTATCGCCGAGTTCAACGCCCTCAACGCGCAGATCGACTACCTCCGCGCGACCGTCGACCTCCAGATGTTGACCGGCGAGCTGCTCCAGTCCTACGGGCTCGAACTCGCCAGCCGGTCGGCGCGGATCTCGCAGGACGGTCAGGCCAACGCCGAACCCGGCCGCTACGAGTGAGCGCTCGCTGGATCTTCAGCGAGCACTTGTCGGATAAACCGGACGCGTGATAGCTTCGTTTTGAGCTCGCCCCAGGGGAGCAAGAGGACCAGTCCATGTCTGAGATCGCCGACAACAAGTGGGAAGTCGAAGCCGCCAAGCCGCCAATCAGCACGGTCTCGGGCATCGCCCAGATCCTGCTCATCGCCTCGTTTGCGGCCGTGTTCGTGTACATCCTGCAGGGCTCCGCCCGCGGCCTGTTCACGGAGAAGAAGGATGGCCTCGCCGAGAACTACGGCAAGATGACCAACGAGGCCGCCGCCAAGCCGTGATCTCCTGCGCGGGCCGGGGACGCGTGCGCTCGTGCGCTGCGTCCTGGGTCGATCGCGACAGGCAAACCGAGGGAGCTGGTCCAGATGGGCCGGCTCTCTTCGTTTTGCGGTGTTTTGCGGTCTCGAGGCCTCAGCCGAGGCCGATAAACGCCAACATTTGCCCGATACCCGCGCCGTCGCGGCGATACGAGAAGTAGCGCGAGGGGTCGCTAAAGGTGCAGCCCCCGACCCGGGAGATCGCTCCCGCCGGGACGCCCGCCGCCAGCAGTTGCCCCCGCACCATCGCCACGAGATCGACGTGCGGCCTGCGGGTCCCCTCGCGGCGCACGAACTCCGCCGGGAACTGCGCCGCCACCTCCTCGCCGACCTCGAACGCCTCGACCTCGATGCACGGCCCGATCGCAGCCAGCATCCGCGCCGGCGCAACGTACTCCGCGAGCACGCCCACGGTCGCCCCGGCGATGTCGGCGACCGTGCCCTTCCATCCGCTGTGCACCGCGGCCGCCACCGTGCCGGCCGCGTCCCTCAGTAATATCGGCACGCAGTCGGCCGTCAGCACCCCGGCGACCAGCGGCCCGTCGTCGCGATGGACCCACAACGCGTCGGCCTCGCTGTCGGCCTTCACATCGCGGGCGCGCAGCACCGCCTTGCCATGGACCTGCCGGACCTGGCGCAGCGCCTCGACGCGAAAGCCGGCGGCCGCGGCGACGCGACGATAATTCTCCGCGACCGCCTCCGGGTCATCACCCCAGCGACGTCCGAGGTTGAGGCTCGCGTGCCGGCCCTCGCTGACCCCGCCGAGACGGTCGGTGAAGCCGTGCACGCAGCCCCCGAACGCCGGCACCCGCTCGATCACACGGCCCGCTCCGGGCTCAGTTGCTCGATCAGCTGCGAGAGATCCAGTGGCAGTGGCGACGAGAAGTCGAGCGCCTCGCCCGAGATCGGGTGCACGAAGCCCAGCTCCGCAGCATGCAGCGCGTGGCGTCCGAGCGCCGCGGAGATCGCCCGCCTGGCAGGCGGCCCGCCGTTCCCTCCGTACATCGCGTCGGCGACGATCGGGTGAGCGAGCAGGCGACAGTGCATGCGGATCTGGTGCGTACGTCCGGTCTCGAGGCGAAACGCCAGCAACGCCGCGTCACGCAGCGGACGCAGGACCTCGATGTGTGTGATCGCCTCGCGACCCTCGTCGATGTGCGGCGAGAACCTGCGCCGGTCCCCCGGGTCGCGACCGTGCCGCGTCCGCAGGCTCTTCTTCACGAAGCCGGGCACGCCCCACACGATCCCCAGGTATCTGCGTCGCAGGTCGTGCACCCGAAACTGCGCCGCGAGCCCCTCCTGCGCGCGCTCGTTGCGAGCGACGACGATGAGCCCGCTGGTGTCGCGGTCGAGGCGATGGACGATGCCCGGGCGCGTCTCGTCGTTGCCTGGCAGCACCGGCAGGTCCTTGGCGGCGATCCCCAGGTGATGCAGCACCGCGTTGACCAGCGTGCCGCGATCGTGCCCGGGACCGGCGTGCACGACCATCCCGGCCGGCTTGTCGATCACCAGCAGATGCTCGTCCTCGTGGACGATCGTCAGCGGCAGGTCCTCGGCGACCGCCTGCACTGGTTTGATAATCTCCAGCTCGAGCTCGACGGCGGCCGCCGCCTCGACGACACGCGAGGGCTTGCCCGCGACGACGCCGGCGACCTTCACATGACCCGCCGCAAAGGCCCGCGCGAGCTGGGAGCGCGAGCAACTGTGGCCTGCTCGCTGAAGCGCCGCGACGAGCGCGACGTCGAGGCGCTGGCCGAGCGCCTCGGGTCCGAGGGACACGCGAAAGCGGCTCACCAGATGGGAGTCTTGAGGCTGGCCATCGGCTTCACGACACGGTCGACGATCGCCCGGTCGTAGTAGTTGCGACGGAACAGCTCCGGGGTCACGCGGCCGCGAAACAGGTCGCGACCCTCTGTGATCTCCTCGGCGAGCGCCTCGAAGAAGTTGTCGTTGATCAGCGCCTCCTCGATCTTCTGCTTGTTGTAGAGCTGGATATCCGAGGCGATCGCGCGGGCGAGCTGCTGCGCGCGGGCGTCGTTGTCGATGGGCGTGGCGGCCATGGCCGGCAGCATGCCACGTCGCCTTCGGCGCCGCCAGACCTCGACGAACCCGCCAAAGCCCCGTCAGCGGCCCCCGCGCGACCTGGCTCTGTCCCGTGGCCGTCTCTTCCCCGATCATCGCGCCGAGGGAGATCTCCCGCGTCCCTGCCATATGGGGCTACCATGGCCCGGCGTGTCCGGCTCGAACCTCTACGCCAGCCTGAGCTCGCTGCTGGCGGCCGCGGTGGCGATCGCCATCGGCATCAGCGTGTTCCTTCGAGATCGTTCACGCGACCAGTTTCGTCTGTTCGCCGCCTTCTGCTTGAACCTGGGCCTGTTTCACCTGGCCCGCTTCTTCGCCGGCTTCCCCGGCTTGCCGCTGTCGATCTGGATCGCCCAGACCGTCTCGCTGTTCCTGCCCTACACCGCCGACCGCTGCTTCTCCGGCTTCATCCCTGCCGCTGGCGCGCCGCCCAGGAACGTCGTTCAGGCGCCTATCCTGGCGCTTTTGCTGATCGCCCAGGCGCTCTCGCTGCTGTTCCCGGGCCTCGCCGACGATCCCGCGTGGGCGATCGTCCCGATCCTCGTGCAGGCCTACGTGCTCGGCGGGCTGCTCTACGCCGCGATGCGGATGTGGCGAGCTGCCCGCGCCGCCGAGGGCACCGCAGCCGCCCCGCGCCTGCGTTATCTGTTCTACGCCAGCGTGCTCGCGCTGGCGCTCGGCCAGCCCGGCATCCCGGTCGTCGGCGCCACGGTCACGGCCGTCTACCTCTACTTCATGGCGCAGACCCTGGTGCGCGAGCGACTGCTCGACCTCCCGGAGATCCTCGGCCGCATCACCGTCATGACGATCCTCGTCATCACCGTGACCGCCGTCTACGCCGCCCTGCTGCTGTGGGTCCCCTGGCGCTTCGCCGACGAGCCCATGCTCCTGCTGTTCAACACCCTGCTCGCCTCGTTCGCCGTGCTCATGCTCGTCGACCCACTGCGCACCGAGCTCGAGCGCCGACTCGAAGGCTGGCTGTTTCGCGAACGCTCCGCCCTGCGCGCCATCCTCGTCCAGCTTCGCACCCGCCTGTTCAACGTCATCGACCCCGATGAGATGGTCAAGGTCGTCCTCGACAACCTGCGAGAGTCCAATCGCGTCACCCGGGCCGCCTTCTTCCTCGTCGACCGCCAGGGCCTCGCGCTCACCCTGCGCGGACACCTCGGCAGCCCCGTCCTAGCCCGCCTCGACCTCGCCGCCCGCCGACCCCTGCTCGAGCGCCTGCGCCAGGGCCCGCAGCTGCGCGACGTCCTCCAGCGCCAGCGCGAGCGCGCCGACAACGAGCTGCAAGCCGACCTCGACGAGTCCCTGCAAACCCTCGCCGAGGTCGGTGCCAGCCTCGCGCTGCCGGTCCTCGGTCGTGCCACCGCCGACGACGGCCGCGCCACCTACGACCTGCTCGGCGTCCTCTTCGTCGAGGATGAGCGCCTGCTCGAGCCCTTCTCGCGCGAGGAGGTCGAGCTGTTCACCGGCGTCGTCGCCCAGGCCGCCGTGATGATCGAGAACTCGAAGGTGTATGAGCAACGCAAGGAGCGCGACCGCCTCGCCGCGCTCGGCCAGATGGCCGCCGGCCTCGCCCACGAGATCCGCAACCCCCTCGGCGCGATCAAGGGCGCCGTACAGGTGGTCGAGCCGGCCATGCAGGGCGCCGACCCGACCACCCGCGAGTTCCTCGGCGTCATCGTCGAGGAGGTCGACCGCCTCAACCGCGTCGTCACCCAGTTCCTCAGCTACTCGCGCCCCTACTCCGGCGAGATGTCGGCGATCCAGCTCGGCGACGTACTGACGGCGACCCTGCGCCTGCTCGACGAGGACAACCGCCAGCGCGTCACCGTCACCATCGCGCCGAACTTGCCCAGGATCCGCGGAGACGCCGAGGCCCTGCGCCAGGTCCTCCTCAACCTCCTTCGCAACGCCTTCGACGCGATCAACGGCCAGGGCGCCCCCGGTCGCGTGTGGATCCACGTCGGCCTGCGCCGCCACGGGCTCGCCAGCGGCGACGCCGTCACGCTGAGCGTCCGCGACAACGGCCCCGGTTTCACCCCACAGGCGCTCGCCAACCTGTTCGTCCCCTTCCACACCACCAAGAGCGGAGGCACCGGTCTGGGTCTCCCGATCTCGCAGCGGATCGTGGAGAATCACCGCGGCCTCATCGAGGCCAGCGCGCCCGAGGGCAGCGGCGCCCAGTTCACCGTCGTCCTCCCGATCGAGCCGCAGCCGCGAGCGGCCCCGCCCGCCTGAGCCCGCCTGACCGACTTCTCTCTGACCTGTCCTCGCGAACATGTCCCTCTTGCCAGCCGAAGCCACCGTGACCCAGACGCCACAGCACCGCATCCTCCTGGTCGACGACGAACCCAACCTGCGCAAGGTCCTCGGTGCGCTGCTGCGGCAGCAGGGCTACGAGGTCCACGCCGAGACGGACGGAGCTGCGGCGCTGGCCCGGGTCCGCTCGGCGCCGGCGCGCACCTTCGACGTCGTGATCTCCGACCTGCGGATGCCCAACCTCGACGGCATCGGTCTGCTGCGCGCGTTGACCGTGCACGAGCCCAACCTCCCGGTGATCTTGTTGACGGCGCATGGCAGCGTCGACTCGGCGGTCGAGGCCGTGAAGCTCGGCGCCTTCGACTATCTCGAAAAACCCTTCGACCGCGACCAGATCCATCAGATCGTGCAAAAGGCGATCGCCACGCGCGAGCGGGCCGGCCCGTCCGCGACCACCGCCCCGCCCGCCGAGGACCTGGGAGATCCCTGCACGCACGCCGGCATGGTCGGGCGCTCGCCGCAGATGCAGGCGATCCGCGAAATTGTCGCGACCGTCGCCGCCAGCCCCTCGACCGTCC
>JAYUXQ010001357.1:0-2481 GCA_043752905.1 Nannocystis sp.
CCCAAGACCGGCGTCCTGCCCGACTACCCCGATCCCAACGGCCCCGTGCTCGCGTCCAACCCGGACTTCGCCGGCGCCACCTGGCGCGGCACGCCGAACTTTAGCTCGCGGCCGGCGGGCAGCGCCGGCCAGGTCCGCATCGTCATCATCCACACCTGTGAGGGCGCCTACGCCGGCTGCTGGGGCTGGCTCGCCCAGGCCAAGTCCGGCGTCAGCGCCCACTACGTGGTCAAGGAGGACGGCTCCGAGGTCACGCAGCTCGTCAAGGAGAAGGACAAGGCCTGGCACATCGCCGCCAAGTACAAGAAGTCGCTCAACGGCGGCATGTTCTCGGAGGTCGAGGGCTCCAGCGGCAACAACTTCACCGTCGGCATCGAGCATGCCGGCTTTGGTAATCAGAAGGCCTGGAACGCGAACCTGATCGACCAGTCGGCCAAGCTCGTCTGTGACATCACCAGGCGCCACGACATCCCGCGCGACAAGTACCACGTCGTCGGCCACGGCCAGCTCCAGCCGTACAACCGCACCGACCCGGGCCCGAACTGGCCGTGGGCGACCTATTTCACCAAGATCATCGCCGCCTGCGACGGCAACGCCCCGCAGGACGAGCCGCCCGCCGACCCGCCGCCCGAGCCGCCGCCGCCGCACGACGACCCCCCGCCGCCCAATGACCCGCCGCCCGATGATAGCACCACCACGGGCGGCGACTCCGGGGGCAGCACCGACCCGTACCCGGACGACCCGCCGCCCGATGACCCGCCGCCCGATGTCCCCCCGCCGCCCGACGCGACGGAGATCATCATCGACAATGACAACAGCAACAACGGGTCGAACGCCGACTACTTCGCCCCCGCCACGTGGACCGCGACCGCGTCGACGCCCGGCTACTACGGCAGCAACTACACCTACGCCGCCACCACCACCGAGGATGACGGCGCCGAGCACTGGTTCTACATCGAGGCCGGCGGCACCTACAACGTCGACGTCTGGTACACCCCGGGCGCCAATCGGGCCGCCAACGCCGCCGTCGTCGCCTTCGACGCCAACAAGACCGAGATCGGCTACCAGACGATCAACATGCAGCAGGGCGGCAAGGCCTGGACCCCCGCGGGTACCTACACATTCACCGCCGGCTGGAACATGGTCATGGTGTCCCGCTGGGCCGACGCAGGCTTCGTCGTCGTGTCCGACGCCGTCCGCGTCCAACCCTGACACGCTCGCCTGAAGCATCACGCCTGCCGGCGCCCCGTCCCCGGGTCGCCGGCAGACGCGTTTGATGCGACTCACGCATCGGTCGCGTCGTCGAGGGCATCCTCGTCGTCGACGATCTGTCCCGAGAGCCAGAAGCCGCCCGACACCACGCTGCCCTCGCGGATCTCGCGGGTCACGAGGCCCATCTCCGCGACCACGTCGAGCGTGCCGCCGTGGGTCGTCACCGCGGCCCACTGATACTTGATGCCGGTCAACGGGTTCTCGCGCACCTCGGCGCCCAGCACGTGGCCGGTGATGATCGCGTACGCGACCGGCGGTGGCGGGTCTTCATCGCCCTCCGGACGGAGCAGCCCCGCAGGGATGAACGCCTGCGACGACAGCTGCGTGTCGTCCCCGTCGCGCTCGCGGTCGTAGTCGTCGACGTTGTCCCACACCGTCAGGTGATGCGCGAACGCGGCGAGCTGCACCGTCACCACACACGGCAGCTCGAGCTCGCCATGCATCGCCGCGTCCGGACAGTCGAACACCAGCGGATAATCCCCGGACGCCGGGTCGTCGTCGGCCGGGTTGACCCACCCGTACATCGCACCATCGAGCCCCGTCTGCCCCGGCCGCTCGATCTCTGCCACCAGTCCCACCCGCATGCGCGTCGGCCCGGCGAAGTGCGGGCTCATGCCGACGAGGTTGTCCTCCGCGTCGCACTGCAACCACAGCTCGGGGCCGTCGCCGCCAGCCCACACCAGATACACCCCGCCGGGCACCTCGATGTACTCGGCCTCGTCGGCCACGCGCTCGACCAGCGCCTGCATGTCGTCCGAGGAGGCGAGCGCGATGCCAATGCTTGCGAAGTGACTCGTCACCGCGCGACCTTAGCCCAAATTCGCCCCTCCCGTGCGATGGCCTACCCCGTCTCGCGGGTCGCTCGCAGCGGCGCGCCGGCCAGCGCCAGGATGAAGCTGATGTCGTCCGAGGCTTGCGCCTTGCCGCGAAAGCTCGCCAGGCGTTGATGCAGCTGCGTGGCGACCTCGGCGGCGCGGCGGCGCGGGCCGAGGCTGCGGCGGATCTCCACCAGATAGCGGGTCACGCCCTCGACGCCGAGCATCTCGCCGGCCTCGTCGAACAGCTCGGACAGGCCATCGCTGTAAAGTGCCAGCATTTCGCCCGGCGCAAGACGATCATGGCCGACCTGCAATTCGAACTCGATCAGCCCGAGCGGCACCTCCTCATGACATATCAGCTCGCGGCAGCGGCCGTCCGCGGTGACCACCA
>JAYUXQ010001358.1:0-2481 GCA_043752905.1 Nannocystis sp.
GTTTTCACATGACCAGATACTTCGGTGTGTTCGCAAATCGCCATCATCTCCGGCCTCGCATCATTGCGCCGTCCGCCGTCCCGACGCCCGGGCAGCAGCTCGCGCTCGGCCTCGCGGACTCCGCGCGTGACAAGCCCGACGACGACACCGAATCCTCGCCGCGGCCGCGCCGCCTCGGGTGGGCCAAGCTGCTCGCCGGCGTGTTCGCCGTCGATGTCACCGTCTGTCGAAAGTGCGGCGGCCGGATGCGTGTTCTCGAGGTCGTCGAAACTGCCGACGACATCGCCCGCGTCCTCCACGGGGCCCGCGCGCCACCCCGGCCCCATCCTCCCGACCAGGTCTTGTTACTACTGCGGGAAGATCTCCTGGCAGTAGCCGTCGACGCAGGGGCTACGGGCGTCGCAGCAGTCGGCGTCCTCGGTGCACGAGTTGCCGCCGAGCGAGCACTCGCTCTTCTCGCCACAGACCTTCTTGTCCTGCTGCGGGTCGTAGATGCACTGGCCGTTGCAGCAGTCGATGCCCGACTCGCAGGTCGCGGCCGGGTCATCCTTGCACGGGTCGGCGGCGAAGTACGCGTTCTCACTCAGCGCGCAGTCCTCCTGACCGCGCACGTAGAACGGCGGGTTCGACGGGTCGGGCAGTTCGGTCGGCGGATCGGAGATCGCGGTCATCCACAGCTGCTGGCGATTGGCGCCGACCAGCGTGTTGCCGTAGTCGCGCCGGCTCATGAACACGACCCAGTAGTAGCCGCCCGCGCGCAGCGGCGCGAAGGTCGGGTTGAAGCTCTTGTTGTCCGAGCTGGCGATCTCGAGCGCGCGATTATTTTGGCCGTCGATGCCGACCATGTACAGCTTGCCGTTGCCGGTCGAGCGCGAGCCCTGCGTCGGGCGCCCGTACACGATCCACTCGTTGCCGGGCGAGAAGTTCGGGTACGCCGGGCGGCCGACGTCACCCATCTGCGGCACGATCGTCTTGATGTCGGCGACGGTGATGCCGTCGGGCTGGACCGCGGCGATCCGCAGCTCGGCCACCTGCGCGTCGAAGGTCCAGCCGAAGTCGGTGTACCCACAGGTCGCCGCGATCCACTTGCCGTCGGGCGACCAGGCCGGCTCGCCGCAGCCGGTGCCCATCACGTTGGGGTTTAGCACCTGCGCCGTCATCGTGTCCGCGATCACCAGCGACGAGGTGCCAGCGTTGGCCGCGTCGTTGCTAAACAGCAGCTTGGTGCCGTCGTGGTTGAACGCGCTAAAGGTCCCGCCGAGCCCGCTGCCCGGGGCGATCGGGCCCTGCACGGCCGGCTCGGTCGAGACGTCGATCGTGCCGAGCGGGAACGGCGAGCCGTTGTCGTAGGCGACCGACACCGTGCGACCGTCGCGGCTGACCGAGTGACAGCCGTAGCACTGCCCGGTCGGGAAGAACTCCTCGGCCTTGGCCTCGGTCGGCTTGATGCTGAGCACGCGGCCGTTGCTGTTGCCGCACTGGCTGGGCAGCTCCCAGTAGTAGATGCGCCCTGGCAGGCGGGCCTGTGCGATCTTCCAGGTCTGCTTCACCGCCGCGAAGGTCATGTCGCCGGTCTTGCGTTGCAGCTCGAAGCTCAACGGGTCGCTCTTGGCGCCCTGCCCGGAGTCGGAGATGGCGATCCACTCGACCTCGTCGATGAGGTGGCGCGCGGGGTTGTTGGCCGTGAAGTAGACCGTGTACTCGTAGAACTGCTCCTGCAGGTGCAGCTTGTACTGACTGCCGTCGGGCACGCCGCCCCACTGCACCACCGGCGACGCGACCTTGAGCGGGAACACCGTGTTGTCGTAGGGGTAGAGGATCGAGAGCGCGGGGTCGGGGCCGACCGGGTCGCCAAAGCCCGGCGCGAGCCCGTCCGGGTCGATCGTCTTCTTGATCTTGACGGTGACCTGGGTGTCGTCGACCGCCTGCGGGTGGGTGGCCGTCAACGTGCCCGGGCCCGCCAGCATGCCGGTCGGTACGAAGGTCGCGGTGTTCATCGCGCCGATCGCGTCCTGATCGTAGGCCCACACCACCTCGGCGGTGACGTCCTTGCCGTCGAGCGTCGCCGTGAAGTCCTGCGTCACGATGGTGCCGTCGACCAGCTCGATCACGACGTTGTCCGGCGCGATCATCAGCGCGCTGTCGCCGGTGTCGGTGCCGGTCAGGCCGGTGACCGCCGTGGTGCCGGTGGGGTCGGTCATGGTGCCGGCGGTCTCACCGGTGGCGCTGGTCGCGTCCGTGCCGCCGCTCGCGGTGGTCGGCTCGCTCGTGGCGCTGGTGCTGGTCGGTTCACCACCCGGACCGCCGGTCGTCGGCGTCGTCGTTGCGCCGGTCGTCGGGTTGGTCGCCGAAGTGGTCGTGCCAGCGCCGGTGTCACCGTTGCCGTCGGGACAGGCGGCGAGGAGGACGAGGGAGGTCAGGCTGCAGTAGTTCAAGCGCGATCGCTGCGTCATGAGGTCCACTCTTCAAGCGTGGGCGGGT
>JAYUXQ010001359.1:0-2478 GCA_043752905.1 Nannocystis sp.
CACGCGAACCCGGTGTTGATCGTTGGGATCCTCGGCCTGCTGATCAACCTCGGCTCGGCGTGGTTGCTGGCCCGCAGCGATCGCGACAACCTCAACGTCCGCGGCGCGCTGGCCCACATGCTGGCGGACGCGCTGGGGTCCGTCGGGGCGATCGCCGCGGCGCTGCTCGCCAGCGTGTTCGACATGCCCGCCGCCGACCCCGTGCTCAGCCTGCTGATCTGCGCGCTGATCCTGTTCGGCACCTGGAGCGTCCTGCGCGAATCGACCCGTGTGCTGCTGGACTTCGTGCCCGACAACCTCCCGCAGGAGCGCGTCGAGACCGCGCTGCGGGCGATCCACGGCGTACACACGATCCACGAGCTGCACCTGTGGAGCACCGGCTCGCGCACGATCCTCACCGCGCACCTCGTCCCCGAGGTCGGCGCCGACCCTGCAGCCGTGCTCGCCGGGGCCGAGCACATCCTGCGCGGCCACCTCGGCATCCACCACACCACGATCCAGATCGACCCCGCCGGCGCCGGGGCCTGCGAGCAGCAGGCCTGCCCGCTGTTGCAGGAGTCGCCGGTCGCCAGCCACCACCACCATCATCACCACTGAGGAGACCCGCATGAGCGTCACCACCGCCTCGCAGGGCCGCGTCCTCACCGTCCTGCTCGACCGCCCCGAGCGACGCAACGCCGTCGACGCCGCCACCGCCGCCGCGCTCGAGCGGGCGTTTCGCGTCTTCGATCTCGACCCGCGCCACGACGTCGCCGTGCTGCACGGCGAGCACGGCACCTTCTGCGCTGGCGCCGACTTGAAGGCCCTCGCCGCCGGCGACGACCCCACGCGCCTCGAGCTCGACGACGCCGCCGCCCCGCCGGGCCCACGCGCGCCGATGGGC
Organism: Nannocystis sp.; assembly: GCA_043752905.1. GTDB lineage: Bacteria > Myxococcota_A > Polyangia > Nannocystales > Nannocystaceae > Nannocystis. Next base: position 884 of record JAYUXQ010001359.1, read on the forward strand.
CCGACCCGCCTCACCCTCGGCAAGCCGGTCATCGCCGCGATCGCCGGCCACGCGGTCGCCGGTGGCCTCGAGCTGGCGCTGTGGTGTGACCTGCGGGTGATGGAGGAGGACGCCGTGCTCGGCGTGTTCTGCCGCCGCTTCGGCGTCCCGCTCATCGATGGCGGCACCGTCCGCCTGCCGCGCCTGATCGGTCACAGCCGTGCGATGGACCTCATCCTCACCGGCCGTCCCGTCAAGGCCGACGAGGCCCTGGCGATCGGCCTCGTCCACCGCGTCGTCCCCCGCGGCACCGCCCGCGCCGCCGCCGAGGCGCTCGCCGCCGAGGTCGCCGCGTTCCCGCAGGCCTGCATGCGCGCCGACCGGAGATCCGCGTATGACCAGTGGGACATGTCCGAAAGCGCAGCCCTGCTCGCCGAGGCCCGGCGCGGCATGACCGTGCTCGCCACCGAGTCGCTCGCTGGCGCCCGACGCTTCGCCGACGGCGCCGGCCGCCACGGCGCACCTGTCCCCGAGGACACGTCCGTCCACGATGCCCCCGTCCACGATGCCACCCCCGTTCGCCCCGTTCGCCAGGACACCGTCGTGGCCCGCCGCGCACAGCCGCTCGACCTGCCCGGTCGCCCGGACATCGCCGACGACGAACCGCGGCCCTGACTACCGCGGCCGCCGCCACGCGCCGAGCAGGTGCGAATATAAAACCACCCCGAGCAGCCCGAGCCCGGTCACCCCGAGCAGCCAGCGCAGGAAGTCACGGTGCGGCTTGCCACACACCGTGTACCACTCGCTTCCCGCCTCCGGGAGCGTATCGACGCACGCGAACGAGAAGTCCTCGTCGAAGTCATCGGCACACAGATACTTGTATCGCGTCAGCCCGGTGATATCGGTCGCCTCCACCCGACATTCCCCGTAGGTCTGATGCATGCTCTCGCTGCGGTGCGTCTCCGGCGTGAACGTGGCCATGATGACGACCAGCGTCGAGAAGTAGAGCACCGCCACCACATTGAGCAGCCTGTCCGCCGCCACCCGCGGCCGCGCCCGCGCCTTGTGCCAGCCCGCGGCGACGATCGCCAGATACAGCGCCACGACCACGCCGAGCGCGACCGGCCCCGGGACCCCGCCGTCGAGCTGCTGCAGCCCCGTCATCTGCACCATCATGGTGAGCGTGCTCAACCCACACACCAGCGCGAGCCCCTTCGCAAAGCTGCGCCCGGACACGGCAGGATCGCGGTCGACCACGCGCCCAAGAAACCACGCGAACGCCGCCGTGAAGGTGATGATCCACATCGTGCTCCCGATCGGCGCCCCGAGTATTCGGTGCGAGATCGGCATGTCACTGTCGTGCCACGTCCACCACAGAAACTTGGCTCCGACGATGTCGTACGGCCCATAAAACACCGCGGCCGCCAGCCCGGTCAAGGCCGCCCGGGACCCCAGCGGCAGCCCCAATCGCCACACCGACACCGTCGGAAAGTACATGAAGCACACATAAACGCACGGAATGTACAACGGCAGCCGCGGCGTGATCATGATCGTCGCCTGCGCCTGCCAGAAGTTGTCGACGAGCGGCAGCGCCATGAAGAACATATCATTCGCGG
>JAYUXQ010001360.1:0-2476 GCA_043752905.1 Nannocystis sp.
CCGATGTCACCGTCGCGGTCGGGGGTCTGGATCTCGGGCGGCTGGATCTCGGGGCTCTCGAGGTCGGGACGCTCGATCTCCGGCTGCGGGGAGCGAGGCATGACCTCGGGGTCCGGCGGGGTGTTGATCTCGGGGGACTTGATCTCGGGCTCGTTGATCTCCGGAGACCTGATCTCCGGCTTCTCGATCTCGTTGGGATGTGGGGTCGTGATCTCGGGGCGCTCGCGCTCCTGTTCGTTGATGTCCGGCATGCTCCGCTCATGCAGGCGACGGCGGCGTGGTGCAAGGCCACCGCGGGCTCGGGGCTCGTGGGCCGCCCAAAAACACCAGTACGGTGCGGCTGTGGGGGTACGCGCAAGCGGCGTCGTCGGCGTGTGGACGTGGTATTTGGGGGCATGAGCAGCTTTCGTAAGGACCTCCTCGCGGGACAGGTGGCGCTCGTGACCGGCGGCGGCTCGGGGATCGGTGCCGGCATCGCCGAGGCGCTCGCGGCCCACGGCGCGCGCGTGGCGATCTGCGGACGCACGCAGGCGCGCCTCGACGCGGTCGCGCAGTGCATCGAGGCGGTCGGCGGCGAGTGCCTCGCGCTCGCAGCGGACGTGCGCAAGCCCGAGGCGCTCGCGGCGGTCATCGCCGCGATCGAGGCGCGCTGGGGTCGCCTCGACATATTGGTCAACGCGGCCGCCGGCAACTTCCTCGCGCCCGCGGCGACGCTGTCGGCGAACGGCTTCGGGACGGTCGTCGACATCGACCTCAAGGGCACGTTCAACGCCTGCAAGGCCGCGCTGCCGCTGCTCGAGCGCGACGGCGGCGTGGTCGTCAACGTGTCGGCGACGCTGCACTACGCGGGCACGCCGTTGCAGGTGCACGCGGCCAGCGCGAAGGCGGGCATCGACGCGCTGACGCGGACGCTCGCGGTGGAGTGGGGCCCGGCGCAGATCCGGGTCAACGCGATCGCACCGGGCCCGATCGCTGGCACCGAGGGCATGGAACGCCTGGCCCCGCGGGCGATGCGCGCGAAGATTGCTGCCCAGATCCCGCTGCGTCGGTTCGGCACGGTCGCGGAGATCGGTGAAGCTGTCCTGTTCATGGCCAGCCCGGCGAGCGCCTATATGACGGGGGCGGTGCTCGTGGTCGATGGCGGGCAGTGGCTGACCGGGACCAATTTGCAGTTACTGATGACCGAGTAGTGGTCAGACGATCCCACGAAACACGACGCGCGCGGGCCCTGTCATCCACACGCGGCCGTCGTCGAGGCGTACGTGCAACGGACCGCCCGGCAGCTGCACGCGCACGGGCGTGCCAGCGGCCGCGAGCCCCTCGGCGACCGCCGCCGCGAGCGTGGCGCAGGCCCCGGTGCCGCAGGCGGTCGTGATGCCGCAGCCGCGCTCCCAGACCCACAGGGTCAGGGTGCCGTCGGGCTCGCGGCGGGCGAACTCGACGTTGGTGCGGGCCGGGAACTGCGGGTCGGTCTCGACGCGGGGACCGAGGGTGCGGGCGAGCTGCTCGGGGTCCTCGTCGGGGGTGACGAAGGCGACGGCGTGCGGGTTGCCGAGCGAGAAGGCGGCGAAGCGACGACCGGCGACGGTGCGCTCGCCGAGCGGCTCGGCGCGGCCCATGTCGACCTCGACCTCGCCGGCCTGACCGCTCGCGTCGGGTCGCACGTGGCACAGGCGGACGCCCGCGTCGGTGTCGATCCGAAGCGTGGTGGAGGTGCCGGCGAGGTGAAGCGCCACGCAACGCAGGCCGTTGCCGCACATCTCCGGGCGTGAGCCGTCGTGGTTGATGACCAGCATCGTGCCCGCCGAGTCGGGCTGTTGCGGTGGGGTGATCAGCAGAAGGCCGTCCCCGCCGACGCCGGTGCGGCGATCGCAGAGGGCGGGGGCACGCAGTTGGAGTTGCTCGACCGTGCTTGCGAGTGCGGCCGAGTCGGGGCCGCGGAGGTCGATCAGGAGGAAGTCGTTGCCGAGGCCCTCGACCTTGAGGAAGGGCAGCTCGGTGGGCCTGGCCGGAGGGGCAGGCGGTCGGGTCACGGCACGGGCGCCTCGACGGGGGCAGGGCGGTTGGCCTTCTTCTTCGGGGCCGCGTCGGTCGCCTTCTTCTCTGCCGGCTTGGTGCCGGCAGCGTCGGCGGCCGGCTTGCCGTCGGCCGACGCTGCCGGCTCGCCCTCGGCCGGGACAGTGGGAGCGGGGCCGGCCGGGACGGCGTCGGCCGGGACGGACGGGACGGCGTCGGCCGGGACGGCGGGTGCGGCCGGGTCGGCCGGCATCGCGGGGTCGACGGGCATCTCCGGCTCGCCAGCGGGCTCGGTCGGCGCGGGAGGTTCACCGCCGGGGGAGATTTGTCCGCTCGATGTGGCGGGGTCGCGGCGCGGGGGGAGGGGCAGCGGGTTGGGTCCGATGCGCTCGTAGTTGACGTCGTCGTCCTCGCCAGCGGCGCGCTCCTCGGCGTTGTTCTCCTCGCTCTTGGCCTTGAG
>JAYUXQ010001361.1:0-2473 GCA_043752905.1 Nannocystis sp.
GCTGGAGCTGCGTCCGCAAGTATCGCGGCTCCCACGGCTCGGGGTACGGCGACGTGCGGCTGCCGTTGCCGACGTTCCAGTCGTCCTGATCACTGAGGAAGTGAAAGCCCTCGTGGAAGGTCAGCGAGGTCGCGAAATCCGGCCAGACCGTGCCGCCGTTCGCCACGATCTCGGCGGTCCGCTCCGCGGTCCAGTCGAGCGAGATGCCGAGCGTCCGCGCCCCGCCGAGGTCGTTGACATTGAAGGTCGAGGTCCACTCCGGCGGCAGGCTGTCGAGCGGCCCCTCGCTGACCACCGGCGGCACCCCACCCCCCTGCTGCGCGTTCCACAGCCACGCCCTGTTCTCGAGCTCCGAGGCCAGCAACACCTGCCGGCTGCGATACTTCGCCTCGACATCCGGCCAGATGCGCTCGGGGCACTGGTACATCGAGACGTCGAGCGCGTGCAGGACCTGCTCGACGCGGGTCAGCGGCTCGCCACTGGTCGTGTCCGCGGTGTCGTCCGTCGTATCGTCCGTGCTCGCTGCATCGGTGGTGCTGGCGTCCGTGGTCGGGACATCCGTCGTCGTCCCGGTCGCCCCGGTCGTCGGCTCGCTCGTGCTCCCGGACGTCGTGCCCGGGTTCGAACTCTCCGCCCCGGTCGTCGCGGCGGGGTCGTTGTTGCAGCCGCCGAGCGCGGCCGCGAGGGATACGGGGAGCAAGCAGGTTCGCATACGCAGCCAGCGTTACATTGGTCCCCCGGTGTGTCCACTGGATAGATCGGGGAGCTGCCCGGTCGCCGGGGGACACGCTCGCGTCGCCAGCCGGCGGCGTCCAGCCGGCACAGGTCGTCGGACCCGAACGGGACATCCGGCTCGATCAGCAGCCATCAGCCGCCCACGTCAACTCACCATGACCTGACCTTTGGGACATCTTGCCACGAGCGCCGGCCAGCAGCGCCACACGCGCGTGAACCGGGGTGAACAGGCCCCGGAGCGCCCGTAGGAGCCGCGGGTGCTGCCAAACGCTGCATCGCCCGATCCGCCCACCGCCGCCTCGCATCGCGCTTGCCGACCCCGAGCACGGTGCTATCGAGCCCCGGGCGCTGCGCCCCGGAGGATCGAAGATGCAAGACAAGAACAAGGACCTGGACACCGACCGCAGGGATGACACGGACGGCCGGTTGACCACCAATCAGGGCATTCCGGTCTCGGACAATCAGAACTCGCTCAAGGCCGGCCCGCGCGGCCCGACCTTGCTCGAGGACTTCGTCCTCCGCGAGAAGATCACCCACTTCGATCACGAGCGCATCCCGGAGCGCGCCGTGCATGCCCGCGGCAGCGCGGCGCACGGCTACTTCCAGGTCCACGAGCCGCTCGCGCGCTTCTCGAAGGCCAAGCTGTTCAACGACCCCGCCCTCAAGACGCCGGTGTTCGTGCGCTTCTCGACGGTCGTCGGCTCTCGCGGCGCAGCCGACACGGCCCGCGACGTCCGCGGCTTCTCGACCAAGTTCTACACCGAGGATGGCATCTGGGACCTCGTCGGCAACAACATCCCCGTCTTCTTCATTCAGGACGCGATCAAGTTCCCGGACCTCGTGCACGCGCTCAAGCCCGAGCCGCACCACGATATGCCGCAGGCCGGCTCCGCCCACGACAACTTCTGGGACTTCGCGTGGCTGACCCCCGAGTCGGCCCACATGCTGATGTGGGTCATGTCGGACCGCGCCCTGCCGCGCAGCTATCGCATGATGGAGGGCTTTGGCGTCAACACCTTCCGCCTCGTCAACGAGGCCGGCAAGGCCGTGCTCGTCAAGTTCCACTGGAAGCCGCTGCTCGGCGTGCACGGCCTGGTGTGGGACGAGGCGCAAAAGCTCGCCGGCAAGGACCCCGACTTCCATCGCCGGGACCTGTGGGAAAACATCGAAAATGGCAACTTCCCCGAGTGGGAGTTCGGCATCCAGGTGATCGAGGAGGCTGACGAGCGTCGCTTCGACTTCGACCCGCTCGACCCGACCAAGATCTGGCCGGAGAGCCTCGTGCCGGTGCAGCGCGTCGGCAAGCTGGTGCTCGACCGCAACGTCGACAACTTCTTCGCCGAGACCGAGCAGGTCGCCTTTTGCCCCGCCAACATCGTGCCGGGCATCGACTTCTCGAACGACCCGCTGCTGCAAGGCCGCCTGTTCTCGTATCTCGACACCCAGCTCTCGCGCCTCGGCGGCCCCAACTTCCACGAGATCCCCATCAATCGCCCGACCTGCCCGGTCGCCAACACCCAGCGCGACGGCCACAAGCGTCACACCGTCAACGTCGGCCCCGTCAACTACCAGCCCAACTCGCGCGGCGGCGGTTGTCCGATGCAAAGCGGTGGCGCCGGCTTCGTCACCTACCCCGAGCGCATCGACGCCAGGAAGGTGCGTGAGCGCAGCGAGAGCTTCAGCGACCACTTCACCCAGGCGACGCTGTTCTGGAACAGCATGTCCGCCCCGGAGCAGG
>JAYUXQ010001362.1:0-6205 GCA_043752905.1 Nannocystis sp.
GATCTCGTCGCCATCGACCCCAACGCCAACATCATCACCGTCGAGCTGACCACCGAGCAGGTGCTGTCGCACGTCGTCGCCACTCACCCCAACGCGCAGAAGCGCCGCGGCCCGGTCACCGCCGAGGTCCCCGACGGCCTCTACCCGGTCGCTCCGAACTCGATGCCGGTCAGCCTGTGGGACGTCGTCACCGACTTCGCCGAGCTGCCCAAGAACTTCGGTCCGACCCTGCCGGACCCCGCGCACCCCGACGCTCCCGCGCACCCGGGCTTCATCGCCAGCGCCAAGCCGATCGTCGCCGCCACCGACGACTTCGCCATGACCGTGCAGGTCAACCTCAACGCCCTGCCGTACAAGGGCGTCGACCTGACCAACGTCACCGTCGCCAGCGTCAACAGCACCTCGAGCCAGATCGGCGGCGTGTTCGACTTCTCGAACGACGACTGGCTCAAGATCCAGGGCCTCACCCCCGAGCTCGTCATCGACGAGATGACGATGGCGATCCACGAGAACCCCGGCTTCATCGCTGGCGGCACCGGCAAGCAGCCGGAGGCCCGGGGCGACTCCGCCGTGTGGGACCTGCCGCTGTGGCAGTTCGAGCGCCTGATCGCCGACGTCGCCCGGGTCAAGGCCAACGACATCCCCGACCACTGCACGATCTACTCGCCCGAGGGCGACGTCGACATGCCGCTGCAGGCCGTCCACGTGTGCACCGGCGACAACGGCGACCCCGACGACGGCAGCGAGCCCGCCGACTGGACCACGATCACCGTCGACAGCAGCGTCGTCCTCGACAGCCCCCCGCCGACGCCCGCCTACTTCTGGGACATCCTCCTCGAGGTCGCCCAGGTCCGCCTGCATGACGGCGGCCTGGCCGAGGGCGAGGGCGACATCGCCTTCACGCTGCGCGACATCCCGGCCGGCATCACCACCGATGCGCTCGAGAAGCAGATCCGCAAGAACATCCAGACCAACCCCGCGGCCCTCGCCGCGCTCGCCGAGCTGCTCAACGAGAACACCGACGGCGCCGCCGACTTTTACTACTACGTCCCGACCGCGAAGGCCCCCGCCGAGCAGCAGGGCGACTGGCTGTTCTTCATCACGCCCGACGACATCAAGAACAACACCAGCGGCGACCCCGAGCGCGAGTACGGCTACGCGCACCCGGGCTTCTTCCGCGACCGCGCCCTGACCCAAAAAGCCTCGACCGTCGTCGAGATCGACGGCGACGGCAGCCACGAGAAGGTCAAGATCGCCGCCGGCGACGTGCTCTACATCGAGGACGACGCCGGCAGCGTCTTCGAGATCGCGGTCCACGAGCCTCCCGGCCGCCATCGCGTCGCCCTCTCCGTCACGCGGCGCCAGTAAGCGCCCCGTCCCCACGCTCTCCAGGAGGCCGCCCGTGTCCCTCAAGCCCCGCCGCAAGCACCTCGTGTCCGCCGCCCTCGTGTCGGCCCTCGCGCTGTCGCCCGCGCTGACCGGCTGCGTCGAGGACATCGCCGTGGACGAGACGCCGACCCCCGGCGTGCTCCCGATCGGCGAGACGCGGACCGTCGAGCTGCGGTTCCTCCGGCTCGACGTCACCGGCTTCACGAAGACCCTCACCCTCGCCGACCTGCGCCAGCTCCCGCGCAAGACCCTCGACGAGCTGTGGCTGCTCGACTTCGACATGACCGACTCGGTCAAGATCGTGCTGCAGGAGCTTGCTACCTTGCCCCCGGCCGAGGCCGACGCGCTCTCGCCCGCGGCCAGGAACATGCGCAAGTTATTGAGCATGACGGCCGACAACGCCGCGCTCGAGGGCACCAAGCTCGAGGAGATGATCGCCCTCGCCGGCGCCGTCGGGCTCCCGCCGGCCAAGGTGCTGGCGAAGATGATGCAGACCGGCGTCACCGACAACACGATCCCCTTCGACGTCGTCGCCGACGTGTTCCTCGAGCTCCTGCTCGGCTCGCACCCCAACGCCCAGCAGCGCAAGGGCGTGGTCGACAAGGAGCACCCGGACGGACTGCACCCGATCGCCCCGAAGTCGCTGCCGATCACCCTCGGCGACGTCGTCTACAGCTTCGAGACCCTGCCGACTCGCTTCGGCCCGGTCGGCGATCACCCCGGCTTCGTCATCGCCGCGAGCGGCATCACCAAGGGTGAGGACGCGTTCAAGATGACCGTGCGCGTCAACCTCAACGCCCTCCCCTACAAGGGCGTCGACCTGACCAGCAGCCACATCGCCAGCGTCAACAGCACCGACAGCCAGATCGAGCACGTCTTCGACTTCAGCGACCCGAAGTGGATGACGATCGAGGGCCTCACGGACACCCTCGAGATCGCGGAAATGACCGTACGGATCCTCGAGAACGACGCCTTCATCCCCGGCGGCGACGTCCGCGAGCCGACCCCCCTCGGCGACTCGCCCGCGTGGGACCTGCCCGACTGGGAGTTCGAGCGCATCATCATCGAGATGGCCCGCCGTCGCACCGCCCTGATCGGCGCCCACTGCGACGACTACGAGCTCGGTACCGGCGTGCAGGCCTTTAGCGCCTGCCTCGACATGACCGGCTGGACCGAGATGAAGACCTTTACGGACATCGGCAACCCGCCCCCGCCGGCCTACTTCTGGGACGTGCTCGTCGAGGTCGCCCAGGTCCGCCTGCACGACCCCGCCTCACCCTCCGACCCGCCGATCGCCGAGGGCGCGGCCGACGTCGAGTTCACCCTGCGCAATGTTCAGATCCCGCTCGACGAGGCCGAGCTGCTCGCGGGCATCCAGAAGAACTTCGCCGCCAACCCGCTCGCGCTCGCCGACATGGCCGAGCTGCTCAACAACAACGCCGAGGGCGACGCCGACTTTTATTACTACCGCCCCGACGCCAGCAACGGCGCCGACATCCAGGGCGACTACCTCTACTTCGTCACCGAGGACGACCTGCGCACCGACGCCGAGGGCGCCCTCATCCGGCCCTACGCCTACGCGCACCCCGGCTTCTACGCCGACTCGGGCCTGACGACCAAGCTCTCGACCCTCACCGAGATCGACGGCGACACCACCCACGAGAAGCTCAAGGTCACCCCGGGCCTGACCGTCTTCACCGAGGACGACGCCGGCCAGATCTATCGCCTCGTCATCGGCGAGAAGACCGGGCGCAGCGTCCTCTCGCTCGAGCTGACCCGCGTCCGCTGATACCCTCCGGTACCTCCCGCTGCTCGCCACTGCTCGCCGCTGCATCCCACTGCTCTCCACTGCATCCCGCTGCTCGCCGCTGCTCTCCACTGCTCTCCACTGCTCTCCGCTGCTCTCCGCTGCATCCCGCGCGCCCCCCTGCTCCTCCCCGCCCCGCCCCGCGCCCCATGCCCCGCACCCTCCGCAACCACCGCATCCCCTCCTTCCTGCGTCCAGGGTCCCTCTGTGCACCCGCCACGCGCTTCGCCGGCGCGCTGGCCCTGGCCCTGGCGTTCGCGCCGTCGGTCGCGTGGGCCTCGGGCCTGGACGCGCCGATGGTCGGCAGTGGTCAAAGCGGCCCGACCACGCGCGACGGCGCGGCGATCCACTGGAACCCGGCCAACCTCGCGTACATGAAGAAGGGCGAGTTCCTCGGCGGCCTGATGCTCGTCGTCGGCGACATCCGCTACCAGCGAGACTATCGCGGCACTTACCAGACCCCCGACACCCTCGAGTTCAAGTCGCCGGTCTCCCCGGAGAACATCGACGCCAGCAAGATGGGCTTTGGTCGCGAGGTCAAGGCCAACCCGGTCGCGCCGCTGGGCAACATCTTCATCGTCCTCCCGCCGATCAAGGACCGCCTCGTGTTCGGCGTCGGCCTCTACGTGCCTTACGGCGCGCCGCTCAAGTTCGACCGCAACGGCCCACAGGCGCAGCAGCTCCAGCAGGCGTTTATCGTCGCCTCGCACATCACCGCCAGCGCCGGCGTGCGCCTGCACGACATGGTCTCGCTCGGGGCCGGCTTGTCCTACGTGCTCGGCTTCGCCGAGCTCGCCAAGAAGCAGGACTTCGGCTCGGTCAAGGAGTTCGGCGACGGCCTCAACAAGCTCGGTCAGCAGAACAGCTTCGGCCCCAACGCCCCGAGCGACGTCCGCGAGCTCGACACCCTCTCGCGCCCGATCGCCCTCAAGAAGGCCTTCTCGCACGGCGTCACCTTCAACGTCGGCGTCACCGTCAACCCGACCAAGAAGTTGACCCTGACGCTGTCGTATCAGCACGGCGCCAAGATGCGCTACCACGGCAAGTTCGCGCTCGACATGAACGACCCGTTCTTCACCCAGGACCTCGCGGCCCAGGGCCTCAAGTTCAAGCCGCTGGTCCAGGGCGACGCCACCCTCTCGTTCAACCTGCCCAAGCGCATCACCGTCGGCGCCGCCTACCAGATCAACGAGCGCTGGCGCGTCGACGGCTTCTTCCAGTACGTCCGCTACTCCGAGGTCGACGCCTTCAAGGTGGCGACCAGCTCGCCGGACCTCGCACAGCCCGCGCTGGGCATCTTGCCGAACCTCACCGTGGTGCTCCCGCGCAACTGGAAGGACACCGTGTGGGTCGAGGGCAACGTCCGCTTCCGCCCGACCACGCGCCTGCTGACCTCCGTCACTCTCGGCTATCAATCGCCCGCCTCGCCCGACAAGACGGTCGACACCGCCTCGCCCGACGGCCATCGCATCATCGGCGGCGTCGGTGGCGTCCTCGATATCACCGAACGCGTCAGCCTCCTCGCCGACGGCCGCTTCCAGGGCATCGTCCCCCGCCACGTGACCGGCTCCGACTTCGACCTCGGCAACGGCACCTACAAGCTGTTCCTGGCCACGATCGCCGGCCACCTCAAGATCCGCTTCTAAGTCGCACCCGATCGAGCGAGTGGATCACGTTCGCGTACAAGCGCGCACACAGGTCTGCATCGCCCCGATCCTTGACACCGGGCGGTGCGGCCCGTAGCGTCGAATCGGCCCGAATGTTGGACCTTCTCCGCAGACTTCTGGCTGCGATCACGTTTGCGGATGAAGAGGATACCCGGGTCGCGTCGCTCTTGCGCACGATCCTGCTCGGCACCGCGGGCATCAGCACGATCGCCGGGCTGACGCAGTTCGTCGGGCTCGGCCAGCGCGAGCCGATCCTGCTGATCTACGCCGGTGTCCTCGTGCTCAGCCTCGCCCTGTTCGAGCTGGTCCGTCGCGGTCGTCTGCAGCTCGCGGGCACCTGCTTCTTGCTCGTGCTGTGGACCGCGATCACCGTCGGCGTGCTCACCTACGGCGGGATCCGCAGCCCCAGCGCCGGCGGCTACATCCTCGTCGTCATCATCTCGACCTTGCTGTTCAACGGGCGCCTCGTGCTCGCGTTCCTGGGCCTCAGCCTCGCCACCCTCGCGGCGATCGTCGCCGTCGAGCTCGCGGGCGCCTTGCCGGCGCAGCTGACCCCGGACACGCCGCAGGTCGCCTTCATCGCCCACTTCATCCACCTGATCAGCGCCGGCTTCTTCCTCTACCTCGCCGTCAGGAACCTCCAGGATGCCCGCCAACGGGCCCGACGCGGCGCCGCCAAGGCGGCCGAGCTGCTGCGCGAGGCGACCTCCGCCAAGAACTACGCCGATAACATCCTCGCCTCGATGGCCGAGTCGCTGGTCGTCCTCGACCCTCGCGGCACGATCGTCACCGTCAACAAGGCGACCCTCGACCTGCTCGGCTACGCGGCCGCGCAGCTGCTCGGCCAGCCGTTCAAGCGCGTGCTGCCCGACTTCGGGACCATGGCCAGCGACAGCACGCCGACCACCGGCAACCACGAGCCCGTCGAGCGCAGCTATCGCAACGCCGCCGGCTCCCCGGTGCCGGTGCTGTTCTCGCAGGCCCGCCTGCCGGGTGACCAGAGCGGGCGCGCCGGCTCGGTGTGCGTCGCCTCGGACATCACGCAGCTCAAGCACGCCGAGAACAGCCTGCGCGAGGCCAAGCAGGTCGCCGAGGAGGCCTCGCTCGCCAAGAGCCGCTTCCTCGCCAACATGAGCCACGAGCTGCGCACCCCGCTCAACGCCGTCATTGGTTACGCCGAGATGTTGCTCGAGGAGGCCGACGAGCGCGGCATCGTCGGCTCGGAGGAGGAGATCCGCAAGATCCAGTTCGCCGGCAAGCACCTGCTCGGCCTGATCTCCGACATCCTCGACCTCTCGAAGATCGAGGCCGGTCGCATGGACATCCACCTCGAGACCTTCGA
>JAYUXQ010001363.1:0-2471 GCA_043752905.1 Nannocystis sp.
CGTACTTCGGACTCCGCCAAGTTCCTGCGCCTGCAAGAGCTGTGCGCCCCGATCGCCGAGGCCGGCGAAAAACTGCTGGTATTCACCCAGTTCCGCGAGATCTGCGACCCGCTCGTCGAGCTGCTCACCGGCTGCTTCGGGCGCCCCGGCCTCGTGCTCCACGGCGGTACTGCGGTGAGCAAACGCGGCGAGATAGTCGCGGACTTTCAACGCGACGCCGGGCCCCACGGGCCACCTGGGCCACCTTTCATGGTCCTCTCGCTGCGCGCCGGCGGCACCGGCCTCAACCTCACCGCCGCCGCCCACGTCGTCCACTTCGACCGCTGGTGGAACCCAGCCGTCGAGAACCAGGCCACCGACCGCGCCTACCGCATCGGGCAACACAAGAACGTGCTCGTCCACAAGTTCGTGTGCCGCGGCACCCTCGAGGAGCGCATCGATGCCATGCTGCACAACAAACAACACGTCGCCGACGGCATTTTGGAGGACGACGGCGAGCGTCGCCTCACCGAGCTCGCCACCGATGAGCTGATGCGCGTCGTCGCCCTCGACCTGCGCGCCGCCCTCAGCGAGGATTGACCGCCGATGCCCCGCTGGATGCCCCGCCGCCGCGCGCCGCCTGCGATCCCGCAGAGACGGATCGACCTCGATGGCGCCGACAGCATCGACGGCATCGGCGGTGTCGACCGTATCGACCGCACCGACCGCATCGACCGCATCGACGGCGTCCACGAGCTGCTGGCCAGCGCGCCGCCCGAGGACCTGCTGCACGGCCGCACGCCGGTCACCGCCTCTGACGCGGGGATCGTCAAGACGCCGGTGGGCCGCTGCTGGTACGCGATGGTCGAGTCGACGCACGGCCGGCTCGTCCGCGGCCGCACCTACCTGCGAGAGGGCGCCGTGCTCGACCTCCAGGTCCAGCGCGGCCTGATCACCGCCGAGGTCCAGGGCACCAGCCGCTATCGCGTGAAGATCGCCGTGTCGTTGCCCGTGGGCGAGCTACAGGCCGACCTGCGCCAGCGCATGGCGAGCGCGGCCGGCCTGACCGGCGTCGACCTCCAGGACGCGATCCTCCCGTTCGTCGACACGATCGTCCCGCCCCCGCGTCACATCATCCCGTTTTGCTCGTGCATGGACAGCACCCCGTTTTGCAAGCACGTCTGCGCCGCGCTGCACGGCTTTGGCGTGCGCCTCGACAGCCAGCCCGAGCTGCTGCTGCTGCTGCGTGGCCTGCTGCCCGATGGACCTCCAGCCCCACCCGGCCCGCTGCTCACCCCGCTCGCGCCCGGGAAGCGGCTGACCGGCGACCTCACCGAGATCTTCGGCATCGACATCGTCGCCTCGACCAGCCCCGGCGCCGAGGATCCCGCGCAGCCCGACACGCCCGACCCGCGCGACGTGGCGAGCCCCTCCAGCCGGCCCGAGGTCACCCGCGAATATCTGCGCACCGTCGGCGTACCCACGCACTTCATCGACGCCTGGCTGCGCGAGGGCGTGCTGCGCCGGACCCACCGCCACGGCATCTACGAGCGTACCGCCGAGGCCGACAAAAGGATCGCCGCGCTCATGCCCGGCGACGACGGCACCGGCGGTGCATCAGGCAATCCGGGCACCACAGGTTCATCAGGTTCATCGGGTTCATAGACGTGAGCGCCGCCAGCCCGCGTGCATCGATTGTTGCATGGAGATATCGCGGGCTGCGGGCATGCCGAGCTTCTGGAAGTCGGTGACGCACCGCGATATCCGCGTGGTGGTCGTCTACCCGGCCGGCTCCGGAGAAGCAGCCGGGTTGAAGCTGCGGTACACCGATGGCGCCACCAGCACCATCACGGGCGCGGCAGCAAACGTACGAGGAGGAGTACGGCCCGCTTTCACCTCGCGCGGTCGGGTGGTACACACCTGTTTAGCCCGACCGGGCGCGGAGGAGCACCAGGCGATGAGCGACGAGCAGGACGACACCGGAAGCGAAGCGAGCGATGGCTGGACCTGGGTCTCGGAGGGCTGGACGGCGCGCGTCCAGAAGAACGAGCACGACGAGGGTTGGGCCGTGACGATGACCCGCGACGGCGACGCCGAGCCGATCTTGACGACCCACTGGACCATGGGGCGCGACAAGAAGAACCCCAAGCCGCTCAATGTCTCGGACTTTCGCACTCTGCTCAAGGGGGCGCGCGACGTGCTGACCCGTCACGAGGCCCAGAACCGCAGCGCACGCCACCGGACGGTCACCGTCAGTGATGACGCCGGGACCGCCGTGCGCGTCGACCTCGACATCGCCGCCGACGAGGATGACCCGCACGCGCTGCTCACCGCCTGGGACGGCCCCGAGAAGCTCGGCGAGCGCCGCGTCGCGCCAAACTTCAAGCTGACGGCCGCCGCGGCCGGCAAGTGGGTAGCCGGCGGCTACGGCGACGCCTGAGCCGCCTGAGCCGGCTGTGCAGGCTGTGCAGGCTGTGCAGGCTGTGCAGGCT
>JAYUXQ010001364.1:0-2469 GCA_043752905.1 Nannocystis sp.
GGACCTGTCCTTCGGGCCAGGCGCCGCGGTCCCGGAGGACCTGTCCTTCGGGCCATCCTCGGGGAGTGCGCCGCCGCGGCCGGGCTCGCCGACGGCGCGCCAGCGGGTCTCGTCGTCGAGGCCGAGGCGGTCGAGCGCGCGCAGGCCCGCCGACGGGCCGCCTTTGCGGGCCGCGGCGATCGCCGGCGCGATCCGCTGCAACCTCGCCTCGGCGGGGCCGATCGCGGCGGCCAGCGCCGGGGCGACCAGCACGGGGACGTCAGTGGTGAGGTCGAGGCTGTCGGGGGCGTCGAGGGCGTCGAGGCGCTCCGCCAGCGCGATCGCGCTGGCCGCGAGGGCGCCCGACAGGCGGCCCGCGGTGACCATGCGCCAGTCGACGAAGGCATAGCCGGGCTGGTCGAGGTCGAGGAGCAGCTCGGCGCGAGCGAGGCGCAGGCCGAGGTCCTCGGGCTTCTCGTGGATCGCGCGGCTCAGGCGAACGAGGCGGTCGAGCGGCGGCTCGTCGCCCAGCGCGGGCAGGGCCGCGGCGAGCAGCGCGGCGTCCTCGGCCCTGCCGGTCGCAGCGAGGTCGGTGTCGCGGGTCGAGCGGATCGAGGCGGCGAGGGCCAGGCGCGGCGCGTTGTCGGCGACGCGGACCCACACGGCGCGGGTGTCGGGGCCGATGCCGACGACGACCGACGCGCGGGGACCGACGCCGACGGCCGCGTCCATCGGCACGATCGCCGGGTCGGCGGGCGGCAGCCAGAGATCGACGGCACGCTCGGGGCCGTCGTCGCGGGCGATGTAAATGCGGGCGCGCTGCGGACCCTCGCGGTCGGCGACCGCCCGCGCCTCGATGCGCACGAAGCCCGGCTCGAGCCCGGCCGGCAGCAGGAAGCGCATCTGGGCCCCGGCGACCGCCGGCCACATGCGCAGCAGGTGACCCTCCGGCGGGCCGCCCGTGGTCGACGGCTGCGAGGACCACAGCGTCGCGCCCTCGGGGGCCGTCATGCGCACGCTGTGCTCGCCCGGGGGCAGCGCGACGCGCCAGCTCTCCAGCGACGACAGGGCGACGCCGTGCCAGGTGCGCTCGCCGACCACCATCGACAGGGCCGCGCCGCGCAGCAGGTCGCGGTCGACGACGTTGCGGTGCGCGAGCGGGTCGCCGGCGAGGGGCGCAGGTAATTGCACGTACATGCGCAGCAGCGCGGAGCGGCCCGGGGTCGCGCCGGACACGGTCGCCTTGAGCGACCGGGCCTCCCCGTTGGGCCAGCGCCACAGCGCGCGGGTGCCGGGGGTCCGGTCGTCGCTCGGCGTCCACGGCTCGATCCACGTCCACGGGGCGCCGGCCGCCTCGTCGGCGCGCAGCGTCGCCCAGCGGGTCCCGGCGCGCCATTGATCGCGGTACGCGGCGCGCAGCCGCGGGTCGAGCGGGGCGCGGCGGCGGGCCAGCTCGAACAGCGCGACGGCCGGGCTGCGCACCGCCAGCGCGGACCCGCCGATCTGACGCGCGAGGCGCTCGAGCAGCTCGGTCGGGGCCTCGGAGGCGCGGGGTCCGACGAGCACGCGCGCGAGCCCGGCTTCACCTGTCCCTTCGAGCAGCTCGAGCGCGGTCCGTCGCGCGCGCCAGATCATCGGATCGGCGTCGCGCTTCGCGACCTGGTTTGCGACCTCGCGGGCCAGCGCGACGCGCTGCTTGCCACCGAGGCCGTGGGCCTGGGCGCGTAACCACGTGCGGGTCAGCGCCAGGACCGGCCCGTCGTCGCGGTCCTCGAGCGCGGGCGCCGGGGCGGCCTCGAGGACCGCGTACAGGGCCCGCACCAGCGAGGCACGCGGAGAGGTGCTCTCCGCGAGGGCCCGGTGTCCGCGACGCATGACGCCGGTGACGCCCTCGCCGCGCAGGACCCCGGCGAGCCGCTCGTTGCGGCGACCGACCCGCAGCAGCGCGACCGCGTCGGCGCTGTCGAGCTCGATCGTGTAGTCGTGCTTGCCGGGCGCGAGCGGGATCCGCAGGGCCCCGCGCGGGCCGACCGGGGCACCGACGACCGCGGCGAGCCGGGGACCGATGCGCTCGTCGGGCCCGGCGCCGTCGGCCGCGCCCGCGCCGAGGTCGGTGTCCTCGCTGTTGCGTCCGCCGCCCAGGCTCGCGGGCGCCTCGGGCTTGGGCTCGCCGGACCTCGCGTCCCCGGTCTTTTCACCTGTCCTCGGGGCCAGGTCCTCCGGGACGTCCTCCTGCTGCTCGGCGATGGGGCGCAGCAGCGCGGCGTGGCCGAGCCGGCGGCCGGCGGCGTGCACGGTGATCGATCCCTCCCCTGCCACGCCGACGCTGCGCGCCTCGACCCACAGCACGCCCGGGCCGGTCAGGGTCCACACGGCCGTCTGCGGGCCGCGCACGCGCTGCCAACCCGCCTGTCCCTTGAGCCAGGTCGCACCGGCGAGCGCGCGATAGGCGAGCTCGAGCGCGAAGGCGGGGCGGATCGGGCGCCGCAG
>JAYUXQ010001365.1:0-2468 GCA_043752905.1 Nannocystis sp.
ATGATCCCGCGGTCGCGCGTGAACGAGGTCGACAGTGTGTACACATATCCGTCGCCGCCGCGCTCCCAGGTCCACAGCTGGCGCAGCGACAGGTCCTCGTCGCCGGCCCAGCTCGTACCGCTGGAGATCCAACTCTCTCCGTTATCGTCGGAGTACGCGATCTCCGACCAGATCACGTTCCCGAGGCCCTTGTTGACCATGTAATGCAGGTACATGCGGTCGCCGATCGTGATCGCGTCCGTCGGTAACCAGGTCGAGTGCAGATCGTTGTGCTCATAATCGAGGATCTGCTTGGCGTACGCCCCACCGGCCGCCCCGGTGAACTCGATGCCCGCCGCCAGCCCGCCCGGCGCGCTGCGCAGCAGCACGGGCGACCGCCATCCCGGCCCGCCGACCCCGTCGTTCTCGAAGGTGTCCCCGAAGATGTACGCGATCTGCCCATTCGGCTGCCGCACCGGAATGCCGAGATCCGTGCCGCCCACCCCCCACTGCTTCGCGCTGGTCCCGGGACCCGTCAAGTCGCGGATCTTTCGCGTCATCGCCGGCAGATCATCCGGCGGATCGACCGCGGTCGTGCCGGTGTCTCCGCCCGTCTCACCCGTGCCCCCGGTGGTCGAGCCCGGAGCGCCCTGCGTGGTCCCGTCGGCGGTGGTCATCGTCGGCGCCCCGCCGGTCGTCGCCACCCCGCCCGTCGTCGCCACCCCGCCCGTCGTCTCACCACCGGTCGGGTCCGTGCCGACCATGCCCGTGCTCGGGCCCCCGGTCGTCTCACCGCCGCCCGCGTCGCCGCCGCAGCCGGACCAGGCGAGCAGACCGACCACCACGAGCACCGTGCGCACCATCCACCCAGGCTAACACCCGGCGCGAACGTCCGGCAAACCCGTCGTGCGCAGCCCGCGAGCGTGCCCCCCGGAGCCGCACCATGACAAACCGCCTGCTTCGCAAGCGCCGTCCGCTGCGGCACCATGATGTCGTGATGCGGACCCAAGTATTTCACGGCCTCATGACCCTCGCGCTCGCCGCGTGCAACGGCGGCGGCGACGGTGAGCCCACCACGACCACCGGCACCACCGGCTCGGCGAGCACGGGCGCCTCTACCGGCGCGGACCCGAGCGCCCCGACCACCGCCCCGACCACTGGCGCCGGGACCACCGGCCCGAGCACCGGCGCCGAGACCAGCGACGGCACCACCGGCGAGCCCGGCTTCACCTGCACGCCGCAGGCGCGGGTCGTGCCGAGCAAGGGCTTCTTCAGCGACATCTCGGACGCCAGCGGGATCCGCGTCGACAACTTCGTCGTCGATCCCCCGGTCCCGATCCCGATCAACGATCACAGCCGGCTCGGCTTCGCCGACATCGACGGCGACGGCTTCGACGACATCGTCGCGCACAGCCTGTTCCCGAACCCGAAGGCCGGCGTCCCCTTCGAGCACCTGGTGTTTCGCAACAACGGCGACGGCACCTTCGCGCACTTTAGCGACGAGTCCGGCCTGCGTGACGTGCAAGGCGGCTTCTTCGCGTTCGGCGACGTCGACAACGACGGCGACCAGGACTGCTTCTCCGGCCTCGACATCGAGCTGCCTGGCGAACACAACCGCCTGCTGCTCAACGACGGTGCCGGCCACTTCACGGAGAAGGTCGACGCCGGCGTCGACAAGGTCAACCTCGCTGGCAACGCCGTGTTCGCCGACTTCAACGGCGACGCCAACCTCGACATCTTCGTCGGCAACGGCCAGACCAGCTACCTCGTCGCCGACCAGCTGTTCTTCGGCTACGGCGACGGCACCTTCCAGGATGTCACCTCGCAGTACATGAAGGACGCGCCGACCCAGCCGAGCAACGGCAGCGTCGCCTGCGACTACGACGACGACGGCGACCTCGACGTGTTCGTATCGACCTACGGCGTCAGCAGCTTCAACGGTCGCAACCACCTCTGGGAGAACGACGGCAAGGGCGTGATGACGGAGGTCGCCATGGCGCGCGGCTTCGCGGCGCTCGCGACCGGTAACTACTACCTCGGCTCGACCGGCAACGGCACCTTGCCCGAGCCGGTCGACCCCACCGACTACATCGGATCCAACGGCTTCGGGATCCAGTGCGAGGACGCGACCGGCGACGGCCTCATGGACGTGTTCCTCACCGCGATCTCCCACCCGGTCGACGGCGACTACGGCCGCAAGTGGTCCGACCCCAGCCAGCTGCTGATCAACACCGGCAGCGCCGGTAGTTACGCCTTCGTCAACGAATTCCTGGAGCGCGGCCTGCCCTTCAACGAGGGCGACATCGACGGCGGCATGGTCGACTTCGACAACGACGGCCGCATGGACCTGTCCGTCTCGCGCGACAAGAAGTACGAGCCCGCCTACGACGACATCGATCAGCAGAGCTGGTTCGGCCTCATGCATCAGCAGCAGGACGGCAGCTTCACCAGCGTCGGCCCGGTCAGCGGGATCAACGACTCGCAGGCCG
>JAYUXQ010001366.1:0-6183 GCA_043752905.1 Nannocystis sp.
CGAGGGAGACAGCGGCAGCGACAGCAGCGGCGCCGGGTCCAGCACCGACGGTGACGAGACCGGCGCCACCACCCCGGCCACCACCACGCCGACCACGACAGATCCGACCTCGGGCGACGACGCGGGCGGCACGAGCGGTGAGGGTCCGACCACCGACCCGACCGACCCGACCGGCGCCACCGACACGGGCGACACCACTGGCGAGCCCTCGCTTTACGACGGCGAGCCCTTGCCCGGGGCCGACGACGGCACCTGGACGTGGATCGACTTCCCCGAGGCGAAGTGTCGAGATGGCAGCAGCACCGGCATCGGCGTCCGCTACGGCACCACGCCGGGCCTGGTCGTCTTCTTCGAGGGCGGCGGCGCGTGCTTCAACGCCCTCACCTGCGGCGCCAACCCGGCCAATTACGGCATGGGCAACTTCGCCGGCTGGGCCCCCGCTGGCGGCCAGCAGGGCATCTTCGACATCGGCAACGAGAGCAACCCGGTCGCCGACTGGAGCCACGTCTACGTGCCCTACTGCACCGGCGACGTGCACGCGGGCGCCCGCCCGGACGGCACGCTGCCCGACAACCCTGCCCCGCAGCAATTCGTCGGCTATCTCAACATCGGTCACTACTTGCAGCGTGTCGTCCCGACCTTCCTCGGCAACGTCGACCACGTGCTGGTGACGGGCGTCAGCGCGGGCGGCTTCGGTGCCGCCTTCAACTACGACCGCATCGCCGACGCCTTCCCGGGCGAGAAGGTGACGCTGCTCGACGACTCCGGCCCACCGATGGCCGACGATTACATGGCGACGTGCCTTCAGAAGCAGTGGCGCGAGGCGTGGGGCCTCGATGACAGCATGCCGGCGGATTGCACGGATTGTTTCCCGGCGGACGGCGGCGGGATCGTCCATCTCGGGGTTTATCTCGGCGAGAAGCACAAGGGCCAGAAGCTGGCGCTGATCTCCTCGCTCGGCGACAACACGATCCGCTTCTTTTTCGGCTTCGGCAACGACAACTGCAACACGCTGCTGCCCAACACCTCCGAGCAGAAGTTCACCGAGGGCCTGCACGACCTGCGCGACAACTGGTTCACCGCGCCGGCCGACACCTGGGGCACCTTCTTCCTCAGCGGCCAACAACACACGTGGATCGGCGGCGGCAGCTACACCACCGCCCAGAGCGACGGCGTCCTCCTGCTCGACTGGATCACCGACCTGATCAACGGGACCGTCACCAACGTCGGGCCCTGAGCGGCTCTCGCGGCTCTGGTCTCGTGCGCCGGGGCCCCGGGCTCCGGGGCCCCGGGCTCCGGGCGGGCCACGCGGGGCGAGAATATCAAGGTCCGGCGGAAGGGGGCGATGCTCTGGGTCCCTTGTCTAACGGGCACCCGCACGCGCCGCGTATCCCCTCGAAGCCGGGCGCCCGCAGACGCGAGCGCGGTGCTATCGTGCGCGCGGAGCGAAATGGCCGAACAACGCACATATCTCGAGCTTTCCGAAACGGACGGCGGGTCCCACAAATTTTATGAAGTCATCGTCGACGGTGGCTCCCTGGCGATCCGCTACGGCCGGATCGGCGATGAAGGCCAGCGCAAGGTCACCAAACACAAAAGCCCGGCGGAGGCCCAGGCGGAGGCCCAGAAGGCGATCGCCGGCAAGCTCAAGAAGGGTTACGCCGCGGCGGTGCTCGGTGGTCGGGCCAAGCGGTCGGTCGGCGAGCGGCGCACGACCAGCACCACGGCTGCGCGCGGCACCACGCGCGCGCCGGTGTTGTGGCGCTTCGAGACCCAGCACGCCGCGCTCGGCATCTTCGTCGACGACGAGTTGTGCTGGATCGGGAACCAGGGCGGTGATGTCTATGCGATCGATCATGCCGGCAAGGTCGTGCGTCGGTTCAAGCTCGGCGAGGGCGTCATGTGCCTCGTGCGCGACGAGGACTGGCTGTACTGCGGGTGCAACGACGGCAAGGTGTACGACCTGACGCGCAAGGTGCCGTTCGTCGCCTACGAGATCTCGGACGACCTCAGCATCTACTGGCTGGACATCCACGCCGGCGCGCTCGCGGTGTCCGACGCCAATGGTGGCCTCACCGTGCTCGACCACGACTGCGATCTGCTGTGGCACAAGAAGTCGCCCGGCGACTCGGGCTGGATGGTCCGCTGCGACGACGACGGCGTGTACCACGGCTACGACGACGGCATGACCGCCTACGACTGGTCCGGCGGCAAGAAGTTGTGGTCGCAGAAGATCGACGGCTGCGTGATGTTCGGCTGGCAGGAGGCGACCACCCTGTACGCCGGCACCACCAGCGACGAGGTGCTCGCCTTCACCAAGAAGGGCAAGGCCCTGCGCGCCTTCAAGTGCGACGACAGCGTGTATTCGTGCGCCGCCGCGGGCGACGGCAAGTACGTGTTCGCCGGCGACTCCTCCTCCTCGATCTACTGCTTCGACGCCGACGGCAAGCGCCTGTGGAAGCTCGACACCGGCGCCGGCTCGGCCCTGTCGATGCAATTCTTCAAGGACAGGCTCTACGTCGTCACCTCCGCCGGCACCCTCGCCTGCATCGACGTCAGCGAGGCTGCGATCGCAGCCGCGCGCCAGGGTACCGTGCCCAACGCCAAGCTGATCGCCGCCGGCACCGCGAAGGCGGCGAGCGTCGGCGACGCGCTCGAGACGGCCGAGACCGGGGCCAGGGGCGTGCTCGTCGAGTGCTACAGCGAGGACGGCCGCGTCCGCGTGCGTCCGAAGTCTCCCGGCTTCAAGCCGCTCAACGTGCAATTCCCCCGCGACATCCGCACCCCCGGCGCCGCCTACCTGGTCGACGGCCTGCGCGAGACCCCCGGCGGCTTCTACCGCGTCGTCGGACAGATCCGCACGACCACCGGGACCGGCGTGGCGAGCAAGACCGCCACCAAGAAAGTCAGCAAGGCGACCACCAAGAAGGTCAGCAAGGCGACCACCAAGAAGGTCAGCAAGGCGACCACCAAGAAGGTCAGCAAGACCGCCACCAAAAAGGTCAGCAAGGCGACCACCAAAAAGGCCAGCAAGCGGGCCTAGATCTGGTGTATGCGCAACGCGCGATTACCCCTCCCCGATCGCCGCGCGACCGGCCGCGCGGTACTTCTCAAAGAAGCCACGCAGCTCGCTCTCGGCGATCGCGTGCCGGGTGGCCACCTCTGCCAGCGCAGCCCCGCCGAGCAGCGCACCGATCGCCGACTCGATCACCGACAGCGCCGGTCTGGCCTGCACCTCCGGCATCACGCCAAAGCCGATCAGCAGCTCGAGGTCGTCGACGGCATCGGGCTCTCGCACCCCGCGATGGCGACCCAGCCGCGGCCCGGCGTCACGCACTCGACGTGAAGTCGGGGCTATTCTCGCGGCGGTGAAGGACCGCGAGGCGCCAGCGAGCCCGACCTACCGCGCCCCCGCGAGGTCGAGCTTGCAGGCGCTGCTGCGCGGGGGGGAGCACGTGCCCGTACGGCCGAGCTTCTGCATGCCCGGCGAGCTGCGCCCGTCGCAATGGGCGATCATTCTGGGTTGTATTGCCATGCTCCTGTTTCTGGTGCGTGACGTCGGCTGCTCGATACGACTCAGGGCGCGAGCAGATCGGCCTGCCACGTCATCAGCGCCGCGACGCCCGTTTCAAAGTCCTCGGCGAGCGCCGCGATGTCCGACTTCGTGGCGATCAGCGAGGGGTCGATCTCCAGCTCGGCAGCGCGGCGGTCCCGGCGAGCGCGGATCGCCTCCATGCGGCGCAGCACCTCGTTCGGGACGCGGGGCGGGCGACCGGGCGACTCGCGGGCCGGCAGCACCTCCGCGGGCAGCTCGAGCGCGCGTGCCAGCGCCTCCTCGAGCTCGCGGCGGTCGCGGGCCTTGATGACCGGCGGCAGCGTCGTGTCGCCCCGCGCGGCGCGGCCAGCCAGCTCGAGCAGGACCTCATGACTGAGCACGAAGTACGGCGGCCGGTCGAGGCGCAGCGCCTGGGCCTCGCGCCAGCGCCACAGCTCGCGCAGCACCGCGAGCCCGCGCGGGTCGAGCGTGGCGCTGCCCTTGATCCGCCAGACCCGCTCCAGGTCCGGCGTCGCCGGCACCGAGCAGGTCGCCACCAGCCGCGCGCAGCTGTCACGATGCCACGAAGCCCGGCCCTTGCTGTGCAGGTCGGCGTCGAGCTGGTCGCGCAGCGGACTGAGGTAACGGGTGTCGTTGACCGCGTACGCGAGCATCTGCGGGCTCAGCGGCCGCCGGGCCCAGTCGGCCCGCTGCGAGCCTTTCTGCAATTCGACGCCGAGCAGCTCGCGCACCAGGTCACGCAGCCCGTGCCGCGGCCGCCCCAGCAGCTGCGCCGCGATCGCCGTGTCGTAGACCGCGCTGGCGATGAACCCGCGGGTGCGTCGCAGCAGCCGCAGGTCGAAGTCGGCGCCGTGCAGGATCAACTCTCGCTGTGATACGTGCTCGAGCAGCGGCGCGAGCGAGGCGGACGACAGGGGGTCCACCAGCACGTCCCCGCCGGCGTGACTGATCTGGATCAGGCACAGCTTCTCCGGATACGCGTGCAGGCTGTCTGCCTCGGTGTCGAGCGCCAGCCACGGCGAGGCGCCCAGCGTGACGACGAGCGCCTCGATCTCGGTGTCGCTGACCAGCATGAGCCCCGCGCGATACCACGGTCACGAGCGGGCGTCGCGCTGGAAGTGACGCCCCAGGTAGGCCAGCGCACGCGCTGCCGGCGGCGCCGCTTCCGCTGTAAACCGCTGCCTGACGGGCTCTGTGGCCTCCCCCGGCGCTGCGGCCAGCAGCGCGTGCGCCTGCTCCACGACCGCCAGCGCGTCCGCGAGCGAGACCTCGTCCTCCGCGAGCGCCGTCAGCAGCATGCAACGGTAACCGCGGCACGCAGCCGGCCGCTCGTCGTAGATCTCGCAGCGACGGCCGTCCAGCGCCCCGCAGCGCTGGCGCAGCGCGGCCCCCTGGGCCCGCTCGAGGACCTGCAGCCCGCGGTGGACGATCGGCGCGACCTCCTCGGCGCGCAGCGGCACCTGCGTGAACAGGTTGCCGTCGCAACACAGGCCACACGCGAGACACAGCGTCGAGCGCGGGTCACCCGTCATGCACCGACCCTTCCGGCTCGCCCGCATTATCCACATCATCCGCACTATCCACATCATCCACATCATCCAGCGAGAGCAGGTGCTCGAGCGCCGCGACGACCTCGGCGAGCCGCTGTCCGCCGCGCCCTTGCCCGAGCCGCGCCCCCGCGCGACCGGACGCGTCCGCGTACTCCTCCAGCCGGCCGACGCGCCCGCGATTCATCGCACTTGCGATCGCCCGCAGATCGACGGTATCGGAGAGCGTCACCCCCGTCATGCCCGCATACAGCTCGAGCACATGCGGCCCCCAGGCGCACACCAGCTCGCCCCCGCGGAGAAATTCACCGAATGCACGACCGAGCGCCCGCCCCTCCACGCCGGCCGCGATCGCCTCCGGCGCGAGCCCTGCGATCTCGGCGGTGCGCGGCGCGAGCGGGCCCGCGGGGCGCACGACCGCCTCGAAGCGCTCGCCGGTCGCCACGCGGATCGCCAGCCAGTGGACCAGCTCGCTGCGATATCCCGGCACCTGCCGCTGCGGCGTGTCGTGCGGCCAGGTGTTGGCCTCGCCGACGACGCACACCATCCCGCCCGCGCGGCGATGCAGCACGTCGGTCGGCGACACCCGCGGCGCGCGCTCGCGGCGATTCGTCAGGCGCTTACCCAGGCTGTGCGCGCAGGCGATCTGGGCGTCGACCATCGCCCGGAACGGGACTAGCAGCGCCTTGAACTTTTCGGGGTCGCCCTCGAGCGCGCCGAGCACCAGCGCGAGCGACTCGATCGTCGACACATAATCCTCGCTCGGCTCCTTGCGGATCCGGTACTCGCTCGGTGCCGGCGGACGAAACGCGTAGCGGGGCAGGCTCGCCAGCTCCGGGTTGTCGCGGACCAGCTTGCGCGCGTGGGCCCAGGTCCCGTCGACCAGCACCAGCGTCACGGGTCCGGGCGGAGGATCGGCGATGATGTCGCGGGCGCCGGGGTCAGGGTACAGCAGCCCGATCGGCCGCGACGTATCGGCGAGCGCCCGCTGCAGGCCCGGCATCTCGGCCACGCGCACGCCGACGTGCAGCTCGGCGTTGGGCAGGCACAGGCGGGCCATGTGCGCCGTGCCGATCGGCA